>JBLHEU010000001.1:0-48163 GCA_047614525.1 Bacteroidia bacterium
GTGAAAGGTGTTTCAATTCCGAAGAAATTCTTTGATGGAAGAAGTGCAGAAGGTGTATTTGAGCAAGCACAGGAAGACCATAAGAAAAACACAAATGTGAATGACGGAGCGTTAACTATTGTTTATCGAGATGATAAGGCGCAAAGCAAGGCGGCTGTATCATCGGATGTGTTCAGTCCGCACACGTATTGGAAAGACCAAGACGCGAGCGGAGCGGCCATTTACAACTGGAGCGGTTGGTTTGATGGTTCATATAATGATGCCGCTGTAAAGCGCTACATGACGCTTACCAACCCGAAGAATAAACTCATACTGGGCCCTTGGGAGCATGGCGGGAGTTTTAATGCTGGGCATACCAATTCGGGGCGTTCTGGCTTTGATCATATTGGAGAGGTTCTGCGCTTTTTTGACCATCATCTTAAAGGTTGGAAAACGGGAGTTACCAAGGAGAAACCAGTTCATTATTTCACAATGGTGGAGGAAAAATGGAAAGCTTCTGATACTTGGCCGCCATCGAATACCGAGTACAGGCCTGTCTACTTTGAAGAAGGGAATTCACTTGCGTGGCGAAATAATTTTTCAACTCATCAAGCCAAAAAGAGCGCGTTAAAACTTTGGGGAGATTCATTGAACAGACTAAAAAGTACGGGGATGAATAAAGTCCTTAAAAAACTGGAAGGAGAGGGTAAAGTTTCTCCGGCAGACGAAAAGAAATTGGCCGCTTATCGTGAGATTGATGCAGAATACCAGCGGGTTTTGTCGGAGTTGAATGCAGAAGCGCCTCAGGTTAAGAAATGGCGAGACAATAAAGGCGGAGCTGACATTTACCAAGTTGACACTACAACCACAATGGGCCGTTATGTGAAGTTTCGTTCGGTTTCAGGGGAGTTAAAAACGCCCCATACATACCTGAATAGAACAGAGGCTGATACGCTTTTACTCGTCTATGATTCTGATCAATTGGAGCAAGACCTAGAAGTAACGGGCCATGCTTTGGTAGATATTTTCTTAAGCTCGTCTACTACAGACGCTCAGGTTTTTGCCTACCTAGAAGACGTTGATGAAAACGGAAAAGTGCAATATGTAACAGAGGGTGAGTTACGCGCTCTGCACAGAAAAGTGAGTAATGAAAAAGCGCCTTATAGTCAGATTGGGCCTTACCATTCTTATTTGAAGGAAGACGCGCTGCCGCTTAAACCGGGAGAAGTTGCGGAGATGAAATTCAGCATGCTCCCAATCTCATATCTCTTTAAAAAAGGACACCGTGTAAGAATTGCCATTGCTGGAGCGGATGCGGACCAATTTCGGAACATGACAAACGATGAACCGCTTTACACGATTCATCGTTCGTTTAAATACCCAAGTAGGGTAGAGTTACCAGTGGTTACGAAACAGCTTTAAAGCGGTTCAGTAGCAAAGCTACGACTACTATATGCATCAAGTTTAGCGAGACTCCATACGCAATAGTCACTCCTGGAATCATCATAAACGGATTTGAGAAAGACAACACAAGAAGTACAATTGCCATAACGCTGAAATTCTTGTAGCCATTCTTGGTGTGTTTTAGAAATAACCAATAAACCACTGTTGCAAAAAGAGACGGCATAATTGACGATGCGATTACAGGAATCAACGTCATGGGTGTATCAGGTTGCATTTGGATATCATCAGTAATGAAGCCCAAGGCGCCTGCAGCAAAGAATATTAAAGCATTAATAACAGCAGAGGCAACTCCTGCAATTGCTCCTGCCTTGAGTACCGGCATGTATGAAACTTGGTTTGACATGATATTGGTTTTGATTAATTAATGTTTGAACATCGATATAAACTACCACATATCCTAATTGTTCATTAATTGATTCTAAACTTGAGACGGAATTGAAGTGTCGGGCTCGGCTTTTCCAGCTCTCCGCTCACAAACCTCCTCAAATGTTTCATCATACTTGGGGTGGTTAGTTCCCATTAATCTATCCCAAACATTGAAGTAGAGGCTGTAATTACAGCTGAAATATTTGTGATGCATATTATGGTGTGTGGCCGTATTATGCCAGAAGGTGAGCTTGCTTTTAGTAAAACCTTTAGGGAACATTTCAAACCCTAAATGGCCGCCCATATTCAGCACAAACTGATAGAGAATCCAAGTGAGAATGGCGGCTGGATGAGCAGGAATTAAGACAATTACTAAAGGGAGATAAATGCCTTGAATAATGGCTTCGAGTGGATGAAACGAAAAGGCCGCCCATGGGGTTGGGTCGGTGCTTTTATGATGAATGAGGTGAACGTATTTGAAAACAGGTTTCCAATGCATTGCTCTATGTGTCCAATAAAACCAAGTATCGTGTAAAATGATGAGTGCTGGAATGCTTCCCCAGAAGTAAATCCAACCGTATTCGGTTATATCGCCATAGAAATTACTAGAACCATTTTGAATCAAATACAAGGTAATCATGCTAATAACCGAGAATACCGCAATGGACGTGACCGAAAAGAAAATCTCCCGCTTTATGTCTTTGAACTTCGGCACCTTCTGCTGGATTTTCATTCTGAAAGTTCGTGATTGAAATATCACATAGAACAAGAGGTACGGAATTCCAGCAAAGAGCACGTACCGCATCAGGTCTTTACTTCCTGTAGCTATGAACCTATCGAGATAAACTTGCCATTCCATGGGTTAAATATAATGCAGTAAATTTTTAATCATTATCCGTTTGTTTACAGATAGAGTTGTCCTGTAATTGTTTAGGGCCTATTGCTATACAATTGCAGATGTTGATACGCCTGAGGCGCACTGGATGACCCCACTCTACCGGTTTTCGGGTATGAAAGCAGACAGTCATTTTTTACTCAACTTACGCTGAAGGAGGATTTTTGAATCTCAACAAAAGAGACACTACATTTTAACGAAGCGCTTGGTTAATGCGCTATTTCCAGAGATGAATCTAACGTGGTAAATACCATTAGCCAGACCAGAAGTGTTAATTGCATACGGCTTGCCCGTAAGCTGTGCGTTGCCGTTTGAATAAACCACCTGTCCGTTAGCGCTGATAATTTCAATCGACCCGTTTCCAAGTTCATTTCCCTTGTAGTCAACAATAACTTGGTCTGAGTTGGAGTAAACCAATAATTCAGAATCTTCTGCATTTTCAATTCCAGTTATAATTCTAGGAAGAAAGTGCAAGTAGAATCGATTGAGATATTCTCCAGATTCTAGATTAACCTGTATTTCTGTTTCTTCCGATAGCAAGGTCATTCCAGCCGCTTCATTGTCTTGGAAATAAACGTTGTAACCATCTAGGTTTTCCATGGTTCGTGGGTTAAATGTGTATTCGCCAGATTCGCCTGCCAAAACGCTCAACGGAACAACCTTTTCTTCAATTGGGTGTGGGAAAGCTATAATTGCATACTCCTTGTTTTCATTGGTTGCAGCCAGAGCAATAGATGAGTTTCCTCTTAGTTTAACCGCATCATAAAGTCGGTCTTCGCCATCGGTTGCTTCCGAGTTCATTGCAACAAGAATTTCGTTGTATTTGTCATTTCCGTTAATGCTCAACCACAATCTCATTGGTGCTTCTTCCGTTTTTAAGAAAACGTTGTTGTTGCCAGATACACGCATGGAGTTGGTGAAATTTAGGCTCCCGGCAGTTGTAGTTCTTACAATAAAACCTTGGGCAGATGCTATAAATCCGTTTGGAGGTGTAGTTCCTGCGCCAGTTCCAATAGAACCAGACCCGTTCCAAACAGCATAATCGGTGTAGCTGTAACCTGAACCAGCGGTGAGGTCATCATCCCAAAAATATATTGAGCCATCAATGTTGGTGTTGGCAGATATTAACGCAGTTGCATTAAGTGCCCCAGGGTAAGGGTTACCAACTAGATTAAACGGAGTTCCAGGGTCCATATTCCCAGGAATAAGTGGGTAAAAATCTATTGGGAAAGAAATGTTTGCATTATTGGCAGTACCTGTAAAGCTTGCCAAATTTGCCCCTCTTCCTGCGTAGCCTTTACCAATAGTCATTGTACCAGAAGCACCGCCCCAACCCGGATCCTGTGCATCATCAGAATAATCAATGGTTCCAAGGTTTGAGTTGTACGCTAGCGTTTGAAAGCCCGGCACAGACCCTCCTTGGGTTGGCGAACTCCAGTAGTTGTAAATCCCGTTGTAAATGGCTCCTTGGCGCAAAATAGTTACATCTCCGGTAACTGATCCACCTCCATTAGTTGTTCCAGCACCATGAAGCAGCGTTGCTCCACTATTCATTAGAACTCCTCCATTTGAGTTGAGTGTTCCACCAGTAACAAACAAGGTCCCAGTAATTTCTAGGACTCCTGCTGATGACATACCAAATGTTGAGAATGATGTTCCATCAACGTTTACCTCAGCTTCATTTGCAACAATTCGCCCACCAGGGCTTATTGATATTGAGCATGGATAAGCGTTTGAATTATTTGATTTAGCATAAAGTCTGTTTGCAACATTTAAGGCTCCAGAAACGGTAATGCTTCCACCTCTATTTCCTACAGAAGCACCATTAGTTCCATCAATGGCTACATCTCCCGCTGCATCCAGAATGCTTACTGTTTTGCCCGCAGCAATTACAAGGTCGAAGGTTGAGTTATTGTTGTTGTTGAAAATGCAAGCGCCAGCATAACGGAAGTTCATGTTTGAATTAAGGTTGATGGCGCCCGTTGCTCCAGCTTCTTTTCTCATCCGCCCTACATTAAAAGCTCCGTTACCGCTAAACGTGATTGGGTCTGTACCTCTAAGGTTGAAGCTAATCATGTCTGGGGTAGTGCCATTACCAACTGTTCCTGCGTTGGTTACATCTCCAAATAAATCTATGTACTCTGGACTTGAAGTGTTGTTGGCATAAATCTTACCACCACTTTGTACCGTTAGTGATTTCATATCATGCCCAGATACAGTTAAGCTAACCGTGTGTCCGGTTTGAACAACGACCTCCATAAATTCGCTAAAACCGCCAAATGCTGTAGCTAATTGAGGCGTTCCGTTTGGAACAAGATCCCAGATAGCAGAGTTGGTTCCACCGCTAGTTTGGCTGTAGAGAACCGTTCCATCGTTGTCGTTTATGTCAAAATCTACAGAGGTTGAAGTTCCAGGAATGAGACCAGCCGAAAGGCTACCTCCTGTGAAACCCAATGTAGCAGTTTCGTCTCCTTCAACATCGGCATCGTCAACAACCGTAAATGTGATTGAGCCAATTGAAGCCCCATTCAGAATTGTAATTACACCACCATTTGTCCATGTATAATCTGTAGCCGTAATACCTGTTCCGCTTGCGGATAACGTGACGGTTTGGTCTCCCGTTACGTTTCCGGAAGTTGTAGCTGTTATGGTTACAGTGCTAACAGCCCCTTCGGAACCTGAACCAGCGGAAGCAGAAAGCTCAACGCTTGGATTGGCAGACGCGATTGTAAAGTCTGTGCTAGATAGCGTTAGAGAGCTGTTGTTACCTGTCCAGTTGTTGATGTTGTTTGCTAAAGGTTGATAAGCAGCAATTGAAGCCTGGTCGTTTCTAGCATCCGAGAATTCCCAGTTATCCGATGTTGAAGAAGTGGTAAGGTTACCGTTAGCAACGTTTAATGATGCAGGTAGATATGAGTTGCTGTTTGATGGTACCCCAGCTGTTATCCAGCTAGTATTATTGGTAAAGCCGTAAACGAATGCTGGGCAAGTAGCTGTTCCTTCGTAAGCAAATAAATTATCCTGACTTGCGCTTAGGGCAAAACCACCAGCTGTGGATGAAGTTGTTCCAAGATCGAAACCAGAACCAGAAGTGTAAACGATTACTGTTCCTGTAGCAATAGCTGAGCCCGTGTTGTTTTGCCAAGTGATTGTTCCTTCGTTAGAATTTAGAGCAGAACCAGTCCATGCGTTCTCAGTAAAAGAAACCTCTGTGTTGTTTGGAATACTAGCCCAAACCGCAAAAGCAAATTGATCTGGCGCATCAGAATTGAACCCAATAATGCTTACGTCTCCAACATTAAGTGTGGCGCTGTTCGGACAAACATCTCCATCCAAAGTGACATCTGCAGAAGATGCTGCGCCACCGCCACTAACTGCGGCTGTTCCTGTAATATTTCCGGCAGAAGCACCAGTTAATCTTACATAAATCGTAACAGGTTCTCCAACTACATTTCCTCCAGAAACCGCGATTGTAGGAATTGTGTTTGAGAAGGAAGAGTTGTCTAATGAGAATTGATACCCACCAACTGTAGTAATAGATAAATTGCCGGTCAGATTGTCTCCTTCAACGGTAAAGCTTTGAGAGGTAGAAGCTGTTCCAATGGTTGTATTGAATCCTGAGAGAGAGTTTGGCGACACGTTTATTAAGGCGATGGCAGGAGTACAATTGTTAGTGTAAGAGCCAATATCCGTGGTGTTGTTTGCAGCTACAGAACTCCACTCAGAAGCATTGTAAGTAGTAACAGGAACATCAACAGTAGCGTTTCTTCTAAGAGCAACGTTTTGTCCAAAGTTGGCTGAGCTACCAATCGTACCAACAACATCAATGTTGTTGCTGTTTTTACGCAGTGCAATCACATCGTTTCCATTGAAACTCATTACACCACCGTCTGTAGCGTTCGCTCCTGCGGTCAGTAATGCCGAAGAGTTTGCTGCGTAAATCGTGCTGTAAGCTGCAATAGTGCCGTTTAGACTAAGCGTGTTACTTACTGAGTTCGCTCCATTGTTGTACTTAACCAAGTCGTAAACACCAGCAAGGGTAACTGTAGAGCCTGTTGGATTATAAATTTCAATGTATTTCTCGTTACCAGACCCAGCTTCATGATACTCAGAAATGAAAAGCTCTGAGCATGATGTTGGAGGTGCAGGTGTTACATCTCCATCAAGCGCAACGTTGGCTGTTGTTGCACCACCGCCAGAAACCGCTGCACTTCCGTTAAAGTTTCCGGCAGAAGCACCTGTTAGTCTTACGTAAACCGTAAGTGGTTCTCCTGTTACATCTCCACCAGAAACAGGTATGATTGCAATGGTGGATGAAAATGATGAATTGTCTAGCGAGTACTCATAACCAGTAACGCCACCTAAGGCTAAGTTTCCGGTTAGGTTGTCTCCACTTACAGTAAAGGTTTGGGTTGCTGATTCAGTTCCTTCGGGAGTAGAAAAACCGCTTAAAGTGGTCGGAGCTACTGTAATAGACGGGGTTGCTCCACCACCAGAGATGTCGTTAAACTGAAGATAATCGTAAGCCAACTCCTCGCTTCCAGAACCAAGCGACAGTGTAACTCTGATTTGCATGTCGCTTCCAGAGACGGTAACATCTTTGCTAAAGGCCGCAAATGTGTTGGTGAGGGCGGTGCCATCTCCAACATTATCTCCGTCTGTATCTAGGGCAGCACCGTTATTAGTGGCGTCACCATTATTAATTCCGGCAAACATGATTGCGGTGGTCCAACCTCCAGCATCAACTTTGTATTCTACCTTCATGAAATCGGTAACATCAACTCCTCCAGCGCCAGCAGTTCCTTGGGCAAATAAGCCTGAGATGGTCACGTCTGTCATACCGGCAATAGGCTGAGTGTTGAAGGTTACCGTCTTGGGATTGTTGCCATTTCCCCCATTATCATTAATGTCTTCTCCTGCCCAATAATTACTGTTGTTGGGTGAGGTGTAGCTACCAGAAACACCGCTTCCGTCTGTACGGCCGTAATGGTCACTAGAGCCATCGTTAAATTCATCGTCAACAGCATCAAGCGTGTAGCGAGTTCCTGCCCCATCGGTTTCAAAGTCTTCTGTCCAGAAAACTTGGCTGGTTGAAACTAATGGGATGGCTAAGACAAATAATACTGTGTAAAGAATTGTCCGAACTGTGTTTTTCATGACGATTTGTGTGTTGAGGAACACAAATTTAACTCACCAAGCAGAATAACAATGTTAACTAAACGTTATAGTTATCAGAAGCAATTAACAATTTTCATTAACAACTGTTAATTACCACCTCACAGCAACCTTTCCCATTGACTTTCGGCCTTCCACAAACTCATGCGCTTCGGCTATGTTTTCTGCTTTAAATTCTGCTCCAACAACTGGTTTTATTTCGTCTGCTTTCCATAAGTCAACTACCGCTTTCATTGTTCTAGATAAAACTTCTGGACGGTCGTCTGCTACATGAAGCATGTTCACTCCAATCATTCCTCGGGAGTTCATTAGAAGCTGAATTGGAGTGAATAACCCGAAGTTGGCGGCCAGTTTTAATTGGTTCACTACAGCTAATCCGCCAGCAACTTGCTCTGCGGCTCCGTAGCCAACAATTCTTCCGCCTTTTCCAAGGCTGTTAAATCCTTTTGAGTATGATTTTCCACCAAGCGAATCGAAAACAATATCCAATCCACGAGAACCCAATTTGTCTTTAATCACTTTGGCAAAATCTTGCTTTTGGTAGTTGATCGGATGATGAACGCCTTGTTCTTGGATGTACTTCAGTTTTTTATTGGAACCAGCCGTACCGTAAATGGTGCAGCCTTTTCGTTTTAGCAATTGAATCAACGCAGTTCCAACACCGCCAGCGGCCGCCTGTACAAGCACGTGGTCTTCCGGAAAAACAGAAACACGCTCCTCGGCACAATGGTAAGCCGTGCAATATTGAACAGCTAAAGCTAATGCTTCTCCAAGTGGAATGTCTTCAGGAATGGGCTGCACCGCTCTTTCATCAGCCAATACATGTGTAGAATATCCACCAAAGCGAGAGAATGCCACAACGCGTGTTCCTGCAGGAACTTTCTCTCCGTTAATCAAAGATTCGTCCATTGTTCTACCAACAGACTCATACCCAACAACGCAAGGAGTTGGGGGCGCATCTTGATAAAGACCTTTCCGCGCCATAATATCGGCAAAGTTGATTCCGAAGCCTTCGGTTTCAACACGTATATGCCCTTCCTTTTGGGCTGGAATTTCAGACTCTTTTAACTCAAATGCTGTTCGGGCACTTCCGTGACGAACTATAAAGTACGACTGTTGTTTTTCCATCGGCTTAAAGCTACACATCAAACACAATCCATTCCTTTGTGGTAATGCGGAAAGTCCTTGTTTTTCTTCTCTGTGCGATTTCTATTGCCAATGGGTTTTCGCAAAACGTAATCCACGGGTTTGTTTTTGATGAGACGACTAACGAACCGCTCGTTTTTTCTCATTTGGTTTTGAATGATGGCCCGTTTGGAACGACAACCGACTTAAACGGTTTTTTCGAGGCTGAAAGTCAGGTTTCCATTGAAAAAATAAAGGTGAAATACATTGGTTTTGAGACCAAGACTTTTCCTGTTAATTCTATTTCTGATACGGTTCGCCTATTCCTAAAACGCTCCGATAATGAATTGGCTGAGGTGACCGTTTTCCCTGGGGAGAACCCTGCGGAACGCATCATCAAAAATGTGGTTAAGAATAGAAAGAAGAACGACCCAGGAAACCTGCCTTTTTTCACTTACAAAGCTTACGAGAAAACGATTTTTACGTTGGATGAGGACACGGCAGTAGCCAACAAACGGTCTGCAGAAGATACCATGGTTGTGGCGATTCAAAAGCTGCTTGAAAAGCAACACATTATGATGTCCGAAAATGTGTACGAGCGCAAATTCAGAAATGGTAAATACACCGATAACGTTCAAGCAACTCGTTTTTCTGGAATGAAAAACCCGCAGTTTGCCATGCTTGCAAGTCAGATGCAATCTTTCTCATTTTACAAGGATTATTTCACAGTCGGACAGCAAGGGTTTCTAGGGCCAATTAGCCCTAATAGTTGGAGTCAGTATTTCTTCAATATCGAGGACACAATTCGCATGCAGCAAGACACGGTTATCATTATTAGCTATCAGCCTAAAAAGGGAAAAAAGTTTGATGCCTTAAAGGGCCAGCTTCATATAAGCATGAGTGATTACGCATTAAGAAATGCGACCGCAACAGTGGTGGGTGGGCAAGACGTTGAGATTGAAATTCAGCATAAATATGAAAAGCTGAATGAGGAAACATGGTTTCCAACGCAGTTGAATATGAATTTCAAAATGCTGGGTTTAAACCTAGGCGGATTCAACATAAAAGGGGTTGG
Source organism: Bacteroidia bacterium (assembly GCA_047614525.1). GTDB lineage: Bacteria > Bacteroidota > Bacteroidia > UBA10329 > UBA10329 > UBA10329. The sequence continues at coordinate 10,080 of JBLHEU010000001.1, forward strand.
TACTACCTACAATAAAGAGGTGAATTTGAATGAAAAGGTGCGCCTTATAGACATAAGTACCAATACGCTGGAACTAGATACAAAAGCGCATAAAAAAGACTCAGCGTTTTGGAATGCGCAAAGAGAAACCCCCCTCTCAGCTAAAGAATTACGGACTTACCAAGTGATTGATAGTATTGGAAAAGAGCTGAAGTTTGAGCAGAGAATAAAGCTTTTAATCGCTTTTGCAACCGGTCGTTTTCCTATTGGCCCCGTTGAATTAGACTTAGATAAAATCATCGATTTTAACGAGTATGAAGGTTTCCGCTTAGGTGTTGGTTTGCACACAGCTCCCGACCTTATTAAATGGGCAAGTGTTGGCGCCTATGTTGCGTATGGATTTAAGGATAAAGAGGTCAAATACGGAGTCGATGTAGCCTTTACGCTTCAGAAAAACCTTGGCCTTCAATTAAGAGGAAAGTATTATCATGATGTAAGGGAAATAGGTGCACAGGAGTTTCTGGTTGCTGACAATCAATCGCTAGGAGAAATGTTTGCTGATCTTGTTGTTCAACGGATGGATTTAATCAATGGTTGGAATGCGGGTGTTCGGATAAACCCATTGCGTGGTTGGCATTTTGAAGCCGAATTCAGACATCAAGACGAAGAGAGCAAGCATGGTTACCGATATGTGCCAGAAAACACAACGGATAGCCTGACAAAAGCCAAATACGCGGAGGTTAGAGTAGGATTTCGATTTGCTCCTTTTGAGAGGAAAATGAGGTTGGGAACTAGAGAGATAATTCAAAACCCAGGATCCGTTATTCTCTGGGCCACAGTTACAAAGGGTTTCAAGGGTATTCTTTCGTCAGACTATGATTATTGGAAAGCAGACTTGAAGCTTCAAGGAAAGTTCCGTATCCGAAAACTGGGTATGGAATATTGGCAATTGAACGCAGGGTGGGTTTCTAATCCAACGCCTTATTTGAAGATGTATACGCCAAAATCTAATTATGATGATGTTTCGATTTTCTCGCCTAACTCTTTTGAGACAATTCGGCCAAATGAGTTTTTGAACGAGCTAATAATTGGCGTGCATCATCGCCATAATTTTGGTTCGGTTAAAACTGGAATTAAATGGATTAAGCCAGAATTTAATTGGGTGAATAGCTTTGGTATTGGATGGTTGAGAGAACCGGAACGCCACACGGGATTAAAAATTCAAGATATGAGTATGGGCTATTACGAAACTGGTCTAATAATTGACGATATTATCAAGTTAAACCTGATTGGAATTGGTGGAGGTGTTTTTTACCGCTACGGACCGTATGCTTTTTCCAAGCAAATTGATAACCTTGCATTTAAAATCAGCATGAAAATCGGTTTTTAATGGCATCAGCAAAATCGTTGGGAGTTGAGGTTCCGAAGCCAGATAAGGGCGGAAGGAGATTGGTTATTACCGATGTACATGGTTGCGGTAGAACGTTTGCTAAGCTGCTTAAAAAGGTGGCGTTAACGCGAGATGATCAACTGTTTTTACTCGGAGATTTTATCAATCGGGGACCAAGGAGTAAAAAGGTATTAGACACAATTATTCACCTTAAAGAAGATGGTTATCAGGTGTTTCCAACCATGGGTAATCATGAGGAACACCTGCTTCATTTAGTGGATACTAACCCTGATAATTTGTCAAGTTTACTTGCGCCTAGATTATCAACAAATCTTCTCAACAAAAAAGGAAATGTTCGAGGGAGATTCTTTCGTTTTATTCGTTCGTTACCGTATTACTACGCTTTAGAGGATTACTACCTCGTTCACGCAGGTTTTAACTTGTCTAAAAAGAAGCCTTTCACTGATTCTCATTCTATGGCTTGGATGAGAAATTTCTCCATCGATAAGAAGCTAAACGGACGAAAAGTAATTTTCGGTCATACGCCAACTAAGCTGTTTAAAATTCAGAGCAACATAGGCGAAAATGCTAAGTCTATTTGCTTGGATAATGGCTGTTCTCACCCCTCTTTGGGCGTTGAATACAGCTCGTTGCTTTGCTACGATTTAGATAGCAAAAAGCTCTTTAGACAAAAGAATATCGATTAGAAGAAGCTAAAGCCGAAGGTTAATAGAAGTCGGTGATAAGCGTCTTTAAGCTCGGGTTCAAAAGCAGATGCATTTGTAAATCCATCCGACCTATTCCAAACATTTAGGAACTGATAACCGAGTGAAGTATTGAGTTGGCCGTGTCCTCCAAGTTTAAGCCCAAAGCCAATTACTGGTTCTACAAACGCTCCATCCCACGTGTAAACATCTTCGGAATAAATGCTCGAAACATTCTCAGTAAAGATGTGGGTGTAGCCACCTTTTAGTTCGGTGTATGGTCTAAAACGGCCTTTCGAGAAGTGAATTCTTGCATGTCCAAAAGCTGATAGTTTGTGTTGCTTGGCGTTTGGATCAAGCGGTGTTCCATTATTATCTGAAGGCTGAAAGGTGTACGCGATTCCCGGTCCGAGAAAGAAAAGGTCGCCAAAAAGCGCCCCAAAAGAAGAACTCACCCTTGGAGCAGGAAACTTGTATCCAGCAACCTCAACCTCATTTTCACCACCACCATCAACGCTTTGAATTTGAGTGGTTTTTCCTAATTGAAACCCAAAAGTGACTTCGGTAATATTTGAGAATTTAATCTTCTTATCCTGCCCTTGGCATGAGAAAGAAGTTACTCCAATGACCAATCCTATTATCAGCTTTTTCATCCTTTTCTGCTTTTCCCGATTTGACATGTTTAAACGCCATCGGTAAAGCGATATTATGGAATAAGCCCTCTTGCGAAATGGACAAATGCACAAAGAAATCACCAGCGGGATGTTTAGAACCAAAGCAAATCGGCAATAAGAAAGGGCCTTTTAGAACATCAGTTGGTTACAGATAATCGGACCGTGCCTATGGTCTCGTTAGTTTTCCATCTAAGCAGATACACCCCCGTACTGGATTCAGTCAATCGGATGTCAGCGCGATTAGCCCTAACGTTCGCTTCAAACATGATTTGTCTTCCAGTAATGTCAGTGAGCTCAAAGAATCCATCATCAGTAAAATCTCCTGCAACTACAAACGACCCCATATTTGGGTTTGGGTACACGTCAATTTTAACCAATCTGTATTCGCTAATACCAACTTGGTCCGTTACTATAAAATCAAATGTGGCTGTACAGCCCTCAGCATCTATTATCGTTACAGAGTATGGACCAACCGTAAGTCCAGTTATGTCTTCGGTTGCAAATCCAGTTGACCATAAAAAACTATAGGGTGGCGTACCTCCAGCTGGAGTAAAATCTATTGCACCATTATTACCTTGAGTTGCCGAAATTATGATTTCCGAACCTGTAATATCTGCTGGTTGATTCAAGGTCACAGAGGTTCCGGTTGTACAACCCGTACTATCCGTAACAGTAAGCACATAAATACCAGACCCAATACCGTTTGGGTCTTCAATTGCACCGAGTGCGTTGTCCCAGTTATAGGTGTATGGGTCGGTTCCACCAGTAACGGTCACATTTATAGCTCCATCCAAACTTCCAAAGCAAGAAGTGTGTTCAATTGATTCGGTATTAACGGTTAACGAACCGCATTCTGTGCTGAAAACACCGTTGATTAAGAGCTCCGTATTGTTGTTTTCTCTGTAAACTGCCCAGTTGCCACCAATGTATTCAAAAGATTGTCTTGAAATTGGCCCTACCTGTTCCGAACCAAGCCCAATAGTGCTGTTTATCTCATGAATCCAGCCTACGAAAATGCCACCAGATGTAATCTCAATTGGGTTGGAAAGAGGAACATTTACCCACGCATTTGTGGTAAAACTTGTTCCCGAAACGAATTCAGTGGTAAGGCTAGTTCCTGGAATACTTGAGCCTAGATTATCATCATAGATTTCAATTTGAAAATTTTGAGGCCCTCCAGCATCTACCATGTAAACCGCAACAGATTCTAGTGTTACCGGGTAGCTGGGAGGTTTCAAATAAACGCCTGCCCCACCATCTCCTCCTTGCCATAAGACAGAGGTTAAAGCAAGGGCTTGAGTAGCATAGCTAAGCATAAAATCACCTTGGGTCATGTCTACCGAATTAATCTCGGTATTAGATATGTTATTCCCGAGGTTTACATCATCAGCGTTCACTGTTTCTGTTTGATAGAAATACTGACCAGGAGATAGGTTTGCAGGATCAGAAAACACCACTGTGTTTGCGCCACCGGCAGAAAGGTTAGGGATAGTGTCCACCCCTGTGTAAACGGTAATATTATTCAAATCATTTAGTCTTCCATTAACCAAAATTTCGGACGTGATATCTGCATTTCCGAAGTTGGAGATTCCCGTTTGTAAGTTAAAATCTGATTGAGCCAAAACGAATTGGCCTTTGTTATCGATGTTCTGATTCCAGTCGGGACCAGCATCTTGAACACTATACGTTACAGGGTTTGGGTAGTAGAATTTAATGGCATAGTTATCCGCAGGAACAACTTCTTGATAAACCTGAAGCCCAATGCCTCCAGTCAAGTTCTCAATTCCAATTATTAGGTCCTGATCACATCCTACTTGATTATTCAGGTTTACCTGATCTACATCAAGGTACTGGTAGGTAATGCTCGAATCCTGAGCCGAAAGAATAACCTGAAACGTATTGGACCCCAAATAGCCTGGAGCATTTACATTCCACCAAGGAGCACCTACATAAGACACGATGTATCTGTCATTAGGTTGGTCGTAGTAGTAGTAAACATCAGCTTCAAAGCCGGGTTGGCTTATCAAAAGGTCGGTCATCATTGGAGCAAGAAAGTGATCGGCCGAACCGCCAGCAGTTGGCATAGTTGGAAAGCAATGCGCAATATTTGATGCTAAACTGAAACCTATCCAGCCGTTGGAGCCTACGATAAGTTTGGTAATGTCGCTCCAATAATAATGGAATATCATCCCATCCATAGAGATAAACGCAGTAGCATTATCGTCTGTCAGTCCAGTTATCGGTGTTCCGCTGGTTGTAATATCTACCCAGTCAAAGCTCGGCCCGTTAGGATCATTGCTATCTCTCCAAGTGTAGCCGTATGCGTCTGGGCCGCCATTTGTTTGGGCGGAAATAAATTGACTGCTGAATAAAGTGATGCAGATAGTAAAGAGATTCTTCATAATTAGAGGTTTGGTTAATCTAATATAGCCTAAACTAATTTTTACTGAATGTACTGTCGCAAATCAGGTAGGTAGGACTAAAACTTTAAGCTTGTGTTAACAAGATTGTCTAGGCTGAAAGTATACCATACATTTGTTGCATAATCATAACTATGAAAAGACTATTACTTCTATCCCTACTAACGGCAAGTTTTGCTGGAGTACAGGCACAAGGTTGCTCCGATTTGTTCATTTCAGAATACGTTGAGGGCACAGGAAACAACAAGGCAATTGAAATTTACAATCCAACTGCAGCGGCAATTGATATGTCGGGATATCAAATGGGTCGTTTCCGCGATGGTTCTGGCTCTCCTATGCTTGTTGCGCTTTCTGGCTCTATTGGCCCATACGAAACGTACGTTGTTGCGTTGGATAAACGAGATCAAGGTGGCACAGGAAATGAAGAGCCAATTGATGCGGCTTTAGAAGCAGTGGCTGACACGTTTGTGAACCCAGTTTATGTTCAAGCAAATTCTCCGTTTTACTTTAATGGTGATGATGCATTTGGTCTTTTTAGAGGAGACGGAACTGTTTTGGTTGACCTTTTTGGTAAAATTGGTGAAGACCCAGGTACTGCTTGGAGCGATGAAAACGGAACATGGTGGTCAAACAATCATACGCTTATTAGAAAGTCTTCCGTACTTGGTGGTGTACTCGACAATCCAGCTGAATTTTTGGTTCAAACGGAATGGGATAGTCTTCCGGAAAACACATTTTCTGAGCTCGGAATGCACATGTGCGATTGCCAGACTTTAGGAATAGAAGATGGTAAAGCAACTCAGTTTAGCATGTATCCAAACCCTGCTGTTGATAAGGAATTATCGATTAATGCTACACAAAACCTGAAGTCTATTCAGGTGTTTAATATTCTTGGTCAAGAGGCAGATAAAGTTTCTCTCGACAAGAAAAACACGAATTCTCACAAGTTGATTCTAGATCACCTTAGAACTGGAATCTATATTGTTCGAGTTACTCTGGATAATGGAGCGATTCTTTCTAGAAAAGTAATGCTCGGTAAGTAAGCCGTTCATGAAGAATTTTCTCGCAGTCTTTTTTGCGGTTTTAATTACTGCAAGTGGCTCATATGCTCAGAAAACGCGGATATATGGTGTTGTAAAAGACGCCTCATCTGGGGAATCGCTCATTTCTGCAAATGTGGTTTATGGCGATGGTTTGGGAGTGGTTACAGACCTTGACGGAAAATTCTCCTTAGATGTAGCAAACGGTGATTACACGTTAGCGATTACCTACATCGGTTATGAAGCAATTTCCAAACAGGTAAAGGCTAATGGAGGTCTGTTAGAACTGAACTTTGCCCTGAAGACCATGACTCTTAATGAGGTACAGGTTGTGGCGGATATGGCAATTGACCGTGAAACACCCGTTGCATTTACGAACATCGAGCCAGCCAAAATTAAGGAAGAGCTTTCGTCACAGCCAATCCCCATGTTACTGAACTCAACACCTGGCGTTTATGCTAGTCAGCAGGGTGGAGGTGCAGGAGATGCACGGGTAACCATTCGAGGATTTTCTCAGCGAAACATTTCGGTTCAGATTGATGGGGTTCCAATGAATGATATGGAGAACGGTTGGGTGTATTGGAGCAATTGGTTTGGGCTGAGTGGAGTGACACAGCGAATTCAGGTTCAACGTGGACTTGGAGCAAGTAAACTTTCAATTCCTGCAGTAGGTGGTAGCATGAACATTCTCACTACAGGAATCACTTCTAAGCGTTCCACAGAAATTGCATTAACGGTCGGTAACAACGGAAAAATTCAGACCAGTGTCAGTTACAACTCTGGCCGGCTGGAGAAAGGCTGGGGAGTAACAGCCGCTTTTGCATACGATCGTCAAAACGGTTGGGTTGATGCAACTTGGGCAAGTCGTTTTTTCTACTTCGTGAAACTTCAAAAACAGATTGGAAACCACACTTTAAGCGTTTCTGGAATGGGAGCACCGCAAGAACGTGGTCAGCGTAGCTGGATGCAACAGATTTTCCTTTATGATAAGGAGTATGCAGAAAAGGCTGGCGCAGACTTGAACCACGTTTCAGTTACAAGTCATCCTCTTCCAGGTAATTATGGCACGCGTTACAATCAGCAATGGGGAAATGTTATCCGCAATCGGACTGATGCCAATGCAATGTCTGAACAACAAAATGTGGCTACCAATTTTTATCACAAACCGATTTTCAATTTCAAACACTTTTGGGCCAAGGATAAATGGGCAATTTCAAACATTGTTTATGGTTCTTTTGGAAAAGGTGGAGGAACACAACTGAGGGGAAACACAGGATTGTTTGATTCTCAAGGACAGTATGGCCTTTCTGGGTTATATCAGGAAAACATTTCGGGAACCATTTTTGTCCCACCTTACGATACAACAGCAGTAAATGACACCAGCCAATACAAGTCTAAAAACTTCATTTTGGCCAATATGAATAACCATTATTGGTACGGTTTACTTTCTACCATCAACCATAAATTCAATAAAAATTGGGATTTGGCTGTGGGAATAGATTTTCGTTCGTTTTGGGTTGAAAGATTCAGTACGCCATACGATTTGTTAGGAGGCAATTATGCCGTTATCAACCCCACCACAGCGCAAGGCGATTTGTTTGACCCGACAGATAATGTTAAACGTCCGGGAGATGTGGCTGGATATCGTGCAAATACAAGTGTTTACACTGGTGGAGTATTTGCGCAACTGGAGTATAAAAAAGACAAGATTGCTGGATTTATTAGTGTTTCCGGTGCGAACAATTCTTATAAGCGTTCTGATCAATACAGGAAGCGCGACTTAGTACTAGGCGACACGACTTATTCCCAGGCAATTGGAATTAATGACACCATTGTGCACAACGGACAGACCTACACACACAATAGCAAGGAAACGAGAAACGCCACCACAGACTGGATTCATTTTCAAGGTGGAACCGCCAAAATGGGAGTGAACTACAACATTACGGACCACATGAATGTGTTTGTGAATGGAGGTGTTTTTCTCCGCCCGCCAACTATTTCAGATGTGTATGCAGGTACAAGCTTCAATATTGTAGATGGAGTTAAAACCGAATTGGCTTGGGGCGTTGAATTGGGCTACTCGGTTAAGTACCCAAGGTGGGCCGCCAATTTGAATTTATACAGAACCACTTGGGAAACTCGGCCGGTAAGGACATCCGTAGCTATCGGTGGTACACCAACCACTATTAATATTCCAAATATTGGGTCGGTACATCAAGGCGTTGAAGTGGATGCCGTTTATAAAACGCCATGGTTCTTTGATATCGAAGGCCTCGTTTCATTCGGAGATTGGCGATGGAAAGGAAGCGCTTTGGCATACTACTATCAAGATGGAGTTGACACCCCTGTTGATTCTGTTGATGTTGATGCCAACGGAGTTCATGTTGGTGATGCCGCACAGTTTCAGCTTGCAGGCAGCATCAAAATCAAACCCGTAAAAGGTGTCTACATTAAAGGTCAGTTTACGTATTTCGATAATTACTTCTCAGATTTTAACCCACTTGATTTACAAGACGAAAACCGAGGAAGGGACTCTTGGAAAGTACCTTCTTATTACCTGTTTGACATACATGCTGGTTGGACCATCAAACTCAAGAAAATGGACGTAAGTCTAAGAGTGAGTGTATTAAACGTCTTAAACAAAACTTATATTTCTGATGCCCGCAATAATGCGGTTTCTGGTTCGCAAACATTTGATGCTACATCCGCACAAGTATTTATGGGTCAGGGAAGACGTTGGACTGCAACCGTTGCCGTAAAATTTTAATAAATGAATATGAAAAACCTCTTTACACTCATGCTTGGCGGATTGGTTTCCGCAAGTACTTTCGGGCAAACAACCCTTCCTACTGCGTGGAACTTTGATGATCCACAACCAACAGGTTGGGTTGAAGAATTATCTAACAACCCAGGGAACACGCGCTACACAAATGGGTTAGTTGATGCTGCTTGTAAACTAGATGGAGATGACGAATACGTTCAGGTGCATTTTAGTGATGTTTGCGGAGGTGTTACTTATTTCCTAATAGGGCAAAGTTCTGCGAGCAATGATGTTTTCACTGTTCAAGAAAGTGCAGATGGTTCAGTTTGGACAACCCTTAGATTGTTTGAAGAAGCAGATTTAAATGCTGCATCAACATTTACTGAGTTTACAGATGTACCGTTGTCTGCCACACGTTACGTTAGATGGTATTTCACAGAAAAGCAAAGTGGAAGAAACGTTGGGCTTGATGAGATTGAATTGATGTCTCAGGTTCCTACAAATGATCAAGAAATTGGTATTAATAGTGGTGTTGTACAGATTGTAAACAACGGCACTTTCGTAGTTGGCAATCAAGCTAACACCACAATTAGTATCGAAAATATTAATCTACTTGGCGGGTCTGATTTGACCATTAGCAACGTTACTCTAGGAGGAACGAATGCTGCGGATTTTTCACTCGGAACGACTCCAACCACTGTTGGAGCTACTGCGGTTGAGGATTTTGATTTAAACTTTACTGCTGGCGCGGCAGGTTCTCGTTTCGCCACGCTTACAATTGAGAATGATGATGCAAATGGTGACGAAACAACCTTTGTCATCAACCTTTATGCAATTGGCGGAGATTACGCTACCGAACCAACAGAAAGCCCAACCAACCTTCAATTCTCCGATGTTACTACCTACGGTTATGAAGTAAGTTTTGATGCTGCTGCAGTGGTGCCAGAAAACTACATTGTGGTTCGTGGAATAGATGTGATATCACTTGCTGAGCCGACAGACGGCTCAACATATGTTAAAGGAGATTACTTGAGTCTTACTACACAGGTGGTGCATGTCGGTCCCGCAGGAAGCTTCCGACCTACTTACAATGTTGCAAGTACCTCATATTACTTTGAGGCATACTCTTTTAACGGACCCGAAGGTTACGAGAACTACAAAACCTCTGGAGTACTGGCTAACCAAGTAATAACTCCTGCAACGATGATGGGTAATTACTATGATGGTATAGATGCGAATCAGACAACCTTCCTTACCGATTTGCAAACTCGAATAGGCCAAGGCTATAATCAGATTTTCTACAGCAACTACTCGCCTATAATGATTCAAAAATTTGCATCTAGAGATACAACGGGAAGCCAAAAAGTGGTTACCGGGGTTTATTCTGGATATCAACACATATATCCTGGAGCATTCTTTTACGATGTACTTAGTCGTGAGCATTCTTGGCCACATAGCTGGATGCCTACTTTCCTGCAAGGGTCGGATGGCGATGAATATTCAGACATGCATAACCTCTTCCCAACGCATCAAAACAATTCGAATGCTGTTAGAAGCAACAAGCCGCTGGGCGTGGTTGATGTGCAGGCCAGCTCGTTTCTGGATGCTCAATATGGAGACGATGTGAACGGAAACCGTGTGTACGAACCACGCGATTCCCACAAGGGTGATGCCGCCAGAGCTATCATGTATATGGCTACAAAGTGGAACGGAACGGGAGGAACTTGGGAGTTGCCAAATCCTATTGACAACTTTATAACCCAGTATGGCCAAGACCAAGATGTACTGAAGCAATGGCATTTACAAGACCCACCAGATGCTTGGGAAATTGCACGTAACGACTTTATCGAAAGTGAGCAAGGAAACAGAAATCCATTTGTGGATAGCGTAAACTGGGTTTGCTACATCGATTTCGAAACCATGACTTATTTGTCAAATCCAACATTCCCTTGTGCCACAACACCTGATGGAATTGAAGAGCAATTGGCAGGTGATTTCTCAGTTTCTCCAAACCCCTCAAACGGAGAAGTAACGCTGAACTTGAACTTGTTGGAGACGCAAGAATTGACAGTTGAAATGATGGATATTTCAGGGCGTCAGGTTGCAACACAAGCGGGCAGTTTTAATGCTGGAGCTTCTAAACAAAACTTCGACTTCACTAATCTAGATGCTGGTATTTACCATATGATTCTAACAGGAGAAAAAGGAAGAGCGGCACTTAAAGTGGTTCTTCAATAAGAAGCAAGCACATAAATTTTATTGAAGTCGTTGATTGAAAAATCAGCGGCTTTTTTGTTTTAATCTATGAAGGTTTTTACTCCCTCAACAAACCCTTTTGGGTCCTGTGCATGAACCCAATGGCCGGTATTCAACGACTTGAATGCCGAGTTGGGAAAAAGTTCAAGGATATCAGTTTTGTCCTCTTCTAAAATATACTTTGACTGGGTGCCATACAAGAAGAGCGTATCAACTTCTGAGCCCTCAGAAATTGCCAATCCCATTTCCTCAACATCATCAGCAATAACCTCTAGGTTAAACCGCCAAGCATACTTGCTAGAACCATCTTCTTTCTTTTGTCGATAGATATTCTTCAGCAAAAATTGAATGGTGCTTGGGTCCTCACCCAACAAATGCGTTAAGGACTCTTCCGCCTCTTTTCTAGAATTCATGACCTCTAAATCCAATGCTTGCATAGAGCGAATTATCAAATCATGATGAACAGGGTATTGTTTTACGCCCATATCAACCACCACCAATTTGGAAAGTAATTCTCCGTGCTCAGAGGCAAAAAGAAGGGCTGTTTTTCCTCCCATAGAATGCCCCATTAAAACGGCATCCTTCAATCCGTGTTCTTGGAAGAATTCGAATAAATCATCAGCCATTTCTTCATACGTATGAGAATCGTAATGAGGCGACTGTCCATGATTTCTCTGGTCAACCAAGTAAACATGATGCTTATCTGCGAACGCTTTAGAAATCGAAAACCAATTATCCAACGAGCCGAACAAGCCATGCAGAATAACGAGCGGTTTCCCCTCGCCATATTCCTTGAAATGCAATCTCACGTTAGTGCGTTCTTGTACATTTTTACGGCATTGCCTATTCCTAAATAAAGGGAATCAGAAATGAGTGCATGTCCAATGCTCACCTCTAAAAGGTTTGGAATGTTCTGATTGAAATAAGCCAAGTTTTCTAGGTTGAGGTCGTGACCAGCGTTAATGCCTAACCCAACTTCTTCAGCAATTTGAGAAGCTCTCACAAACGGAGCAATTGCTTTTTCTTTTTCTGCAGAAAACTCGCTCGCGTAGCTCTCGGTGTATAGTTCAACTCTATCCGCCCCTGTTGTTTGTGCCGCACGAATCATTTCTTCATCGGTCTCAATAAATATTGAAGTTCTGATTCCAGCATTCTTTAATCGTTCAATAATACCTTTCAGAAATTCTTGATTTTCAATGGTATTCCAACCGGCATTGGAAGTTAAAACCCCTGGAGGGTCAGGGACTAAAGTGGCTTGCGTTGGCTTTACATCCAATACAATTTCCATGAACTTCTCATTCGGATAGCCTTCAATGTTGTACTCAGTGTGCACAACAGGTTTTAAGTCATACACATCTTGGTAACGAATGTGTCTTTCGTCTGGACGCGGGTGAATTGTAATTCCATCGGCCCCAAACTGCTGTGCTTTTATGGCTGCTTCAACCACGCTAGGGTAAATACCGCCACGGCTATTCCGTAATGTGGCAATCTTGTTAATGTTTACGCTGAGTTTAGTGCTGCTCATATTTGATGTTGAAACTTAATTGTTGCCAAAAATAGACTTCGGCAAACAATTTGATGTTAGCTATTTCGCCAAAACAATAACAAATTGGCAACTGTTTACGTTTATTTTGCACGCAACAGAATAAAATGCTCGCTAGAGAACTCATATCTAAGATTGTTCCGCCTCTCAGACCTACTGACGAGGTTGCACGAGCATTGGCGTGGATGGACGAGTTTAAAGTGTCTCACTTGCCTGTTGTTGATGGAACAAGTTTCCTTGGCCTCATTTCTGAGGACAATATTATGGATGGTGCAAAAGACGATACCGTTGGAGCATCTGTTGAGGTTCTTAATCCAGGTTCGGTTTTAGAATCTGAGCATATTTATAATGTAATCAGAAAACTTGCAGCAACGGATTTATCTGTTGTAGCGGTGTTGAATTCTGAGGAAGAATATCTTGGATGTATTACACTTTATGACCTGGTAACCAAGTTTGAGGAGCTTGCAGTGATAAATCAGCCTGGTGGAATTATCGTTTTGAATTTTAATAAGGCTGATTACTCCTTGGCTCAGGTAGCACATGTGGTTGAATCGAACAATGCTAAAATTTTGAGTAGCTACGTTTTTGAACGACCAGAAACAGGAATGCTTGAGCTTACGCTAAAAGTAAATCGCGAAGAAGTTGGCTCGATTGTTCAAAGTTTGGAGCGGTATGATTATCAGGTAATTGCCTATTTCCAAGAAAGTGCGCACCTTGAAGACCTCAAAGGCCGCTATGACGAATTGATGCGGTACATCAATATTTAAGTGGCGCAAACCAACCTACGTTTAATCCTTTTTACCCTTTTTCTTATTCCTTTCGTCACTCAGGCACAGGATTTAGTTATTAGCTCCCTGAGTTTTGAAGGCAATAAATTAACGCGTGAGCGTATCCTGCTGCGCGAGATTACTTTTAGAGAAGGCCAGAGCATCTCGCAAGAGAAATTCGCTGAACATTTAGAACGTTCCAAGGGAAATCTTTGGAATTTATTGCTGTTCAATTTTGTTGAAATTGATACCTGCGGATACGGAGACAATCAAATTGAAGTAGTAGTTCGGGTTGTTGAGCGTTGGTACGTTTGGCCCATTCCATTTGTTGAATTTGCCGATAGAAACCTTCGAGAATGGTGGGAAACTAAACGTTTTGATCGCCTGGATTATGGAATGCTTGTTAAGTGGAGCAATTTCCGTGGCAGACGTGAAGAACTGACTTTGCATCTTCGATTTGGCTTCAATAATCAATATGAGTTGAGGTATGAAATCCCATATCTGGATAAAGCGCAGAAATGGGGAATCGAAATTCAAGGCGGTTATAGACAGGGAAGGGAAGTAGCCTACGCTACAGTTCAGAATAAACGTGTTTTCTACAAGGACCCTGAAAGATACATCAGGAAAGAAGCATTCGGAACAATTACGCCTCGCTGGAGACCGAACCTATACAATTTGCATAAACTAGAAATTGGGTTTACCCACTTTTGGGTTGTTGATTCTGTAGCACAATTACAATCCGAATATTTTGGGGCTGGAGAAAACCTCACCAAGCATTTTTCAATAGAATATTGGGGGGTTAAGCAGGTTACCGATTATGCAGATTACCCTTTAAAAGGCTATCGTATAGACCTTAAGGTTAGAAAGGAGGGGCTGCGAATTTTTGATAGCCCAGTAGATATTTGGACACTTGAATTGGAGTTTGCTAAATACTGGCAACTGCACAAACGTTGGTATTTTTCTCATGGTCAAAAAATGAAAGTCTCATCTACAAACGGTCAAGCCTATTCGCTTCAGAGAGGGCTGGGTTATCAACGAGATTTTGTTCGTGGTTATGAATTATACGTTATTGATGGTCAGCATTTTGGGTTGCTTAAAACGGCATTAAAGTTTGCCATCTTGCCAATGAGAAAGGTGAAATTGAAATTCCTAAAATCAGAGAAATTTAACACATTACCTCTTGCCTTTTACATAAATGTCAACTTTGACATGGGGTACGTTATAGATAATCAGTACAACGAACAAAACCCTCTTGCGGGAAGTTTACTTTTTGGAGGGGGAATAGGCCTGGATGTGGTTACCTTTTATGACATTTCTTGGCGAGCTGAATACTCAGTTAATAAGAATCTTGAGCATGGTTTTTTCTTACATTTCACAAAGCACATTTAATTAATGCGAGTTGCTGTTCATGGTAGACTAAGGTTTGAGAAAGACCGGCCTCGGTTGATTTCCGTTTTGGAAACACTGAACAAGTGTTTTGATGAGGTTTTTTATACCCAAACCTTAGCTCAACTTGAAGGGGTTGATTCTAATCAGGTGATTAGTTCGGATAAAATTTCCGCTGACCAATTTGACGTATTGGTAAGTGTTGGAGGGGATGGAACAATTCTAGAATCCGTACGGAAAGTAGGGCAGTCTGGTATCCCAATTTTGGGCGTGAATACAGGAAGACTCGGCTTCTTATCTAGCACACCTTTTGAGGAACTTGAGCAAGCATTCTTGAAAGTGAAAAAGGGAGACTTTCAGGTAGATTACAGAACCTTGGTAAAAGCCGAAACCCACGACAACCTTTTTGGAGACGATAATTATGCGCTTAATGAAGTTAGCGTACACAAAAGTGCCACATCTTCAATGGTTGTGGTAAACGCTTATTTGGATGATTTCTTCCTGAACACTTATTGGGCCGATGGCTTAATTATATCAACACCGACAGGCTCCACAGGCTATTCTCTCAGCACTGGTGGGCCAATTGTTGCGCCAGGAACCAACAATTTTATCATCACGCCAATTGCGCCACATAATTTAAATGTACGCCCATTGGTTATCAGCGATGACAGAAAAATCACACTCAAAATTGAAAATACCGACCCAAACTTCATGATTTCGCTCGACTCGCAATCGCAGGTAGTAAAATCACATGTAGAACTCCAAGTTTCAAAGGCAGAGTTTCAAGTAGGGTTGGTACGCTTTGGTCCAAACGACTATTTCGATACGCTTAGAGGTAAGCTAATGTGGGGGATTGATAGGCGTAATTGAGCACAATATCAAAACTGTCCAACATTAATTTGGCTATATTTGCAATCTTACTTTAGTGGCACTTGCACCTAGAATTATGCGAATTAAGGCTATAATACTTTGTTTAATCGTCATCATTCCTTCACTGGCTGAAGCTCAGCGTTGGAAAAGACAGCGTTACGAATGGGTTGCGGGTATTGGAGCAACTCAATTCTTAGGCGATCTTGGTGGGCGTAACCAAGTTGGGTCAGACTATTTCTTTGATTTAGATGCTGCATCTACTCGCTATATGGTTAATCTTGGGTTTAGGTATAAAATCTCCCAATACATCTCTGCAAAAACAGGCTTCACATTCGGAGAGATAGCTGGTGACGATAAGTTCTCGCAAGAGCCTTTTAGAAACAACAGAAACCTGCATTTCCGTTCACCAGTTGTAGAGTGGGCAACACAGATTGAGGTTTCTTGGATGAGAGAATCTACAGGAAGTAGATATAAGATTAGACGTGTTAGGGGTAGAGGTCGAAAAGGTAGCCAGGTTTACGTTTACGGATTTGCTGGTGTAGCGCTTTTGTACATGAATCCGATGGCCAAATTTGATGGTAAATGGCACTCATTAAAAAAACTTCACACTGAAGGACAGGGGTTTGTGCCTTCACGTGAGGAATATTCAAACTGGCAGTTTGCAATACCATTTGGTGTTGGGATGAAATACACAATTGACAAGAAAAGTAGTATTGGACTTGAGTATGGGCTTAGAAAGACCTTTACGGATTATATAGATGATGTTAGTACGACTTACGTATACACTAAGGAAGGTCAAAGAAGAGACCCAGCCGGAGCTCAGAGAGTAATTGATGCATTGGGTTATGATAATGTAGCAATGGGACTTGCTGATCCATCATTAGCCGAAGTTCCCCAAGGAATTGACATTTTTCAGGGAGCTTGTTCGGCTTGTCCTGGTCAACAAAGAGGTGATCCAACGGATTTAGATTCCTACATGTTCATTATGATTACCTATCAAAGGAAAATCCGGACAACAAGAAAGGGCCTTCCGAAGTTCTAGTCTGCTAACTACCTGTTGAGCATGAAAAGATTTCTGTTTTTTATTTTATTTGTCGGACTTTGTATTTCGGAATCGAAAGCGCAGTATTCTGAGTTCGGACTAATGGGGGGCGTGTCCTATTATATGGGCGATTTAAACCCAGAAACACCATTCAAACAAGTAATGCCTGCCGGTGGTTTGTTTTACCGTTACAACTTTAATGAGAGGTTTTCGGTTAGAGGGTCCTTCACCCTTGGATACCTAAAAGGAAATGACGCTAAATCGAAAGTAGCTTCGCAACTAAATCGAAACTTAAACTTCGAGTCCTGGATTTACGATTTTGCAATTACGGGTGAGTTTAACTTCTTCAAGTACGCACCAGGTGATATGTCTCACCCAATTACACCTTTTATTTTTGGCGGAATAGCCGTATTTAAATTCAATCCGGTTGCAACTGCAGCTGATGGTAATAAATATGAGCTGCAACCATTAGGAACAGAAGGACAGGGAACAACCTTTTATCCGAACAGAAAAAAATATTCATTGACCACCGCTTCTATTCCGTTTGGTATTGGTGTTAAAGCAAACATTTCAAAAATATTTTCTGTGGGTCTTGAATGGGGAATGAGATATGCATTTACCGATTATTTAGATGACGTAAGCGGAACTTATGCTGACCCTATTGTTATTCAGGCGGAACGTGGGTTAATTGCAGCGGAGTTGGCGAACCGTTCCAATATTCCAAATGAAGCGGTCAGAGAACGCCAGCGTGGGAACTCAAAAACTAATGATTGGTACTCGTTCGCGCTGATCACATTTTCGATGAATATTAAAGCCCGACCGGCTAAATGTCCCGCCTATCAATAAGTCTAAATCAGTAAAGTACATTTGCATCGCCTTTAGGGGCGATTTTTAATTTATAGATGGCCATAAATAAGCACATAGATGAAACCAAGCTTCCCAAGCACGTAGCCGTTATTATGGACGGTAACGGGCGCTGGGCTAAACAGCGAGGTAAACTGCGAACTTTTGGCCATAACAAGGGTGTAAAAGCGGTTAGGGAAACGGTGGAGTCTGCTGCTGAAATAGGCATTGAGCATTTGACGCTTTATGCATTCTCTACTGAAAACTGGAATAGACCTAAATTTGAGATTAACGCACTTATGACTTTGTTGGTTAAAACCATCAGTAAGGAAACAAAAACACTTACGGAAAATAATATCCGATTAAATGCAATTGGTGACCTTGAAAGCCTTCCTTCTAGCTGCTTAAAAGAGCTGAATGAGGCAATTGAGAAAACCAAAGGCAATACACGCATGACTTTAACGTTGGCCTTGAGCTATTCCTCTAAATGGGAAATAACAAAAGCCATAAAGGCCATTGCAAAAAATGTTAATTCCGGAAAATTGAAGGTCGAGGAGATAGATGAATCCACTTTAGATAAGCATCTTTGCACGCTTGGCATTCCGGATCCAGAATTATTGATTAGAACCAGTGGAGAGCACCGTATCTCCAATTTTCTGCTTTGGCAGATTGCATATGCAGAATTATATTTTACAGACAAGTTGTGGCCCGATTTTAACAGATCGGATTTTGAAGCGGCAATCATTGACTATCAAGGACGAGAAAGAAGATTTGGAAAAATCAGTGAGCAGATCAGCGCTTAAGCGCAGTCAAATATTGCTAGCCGTTATGTGTGTGCTGATGCTTTTATCGGCTACGGTATACGGTCAAGCAATTTCTATTGGGCAAGATAAATTTGATTATTCATCTCCCAAGCAGTATGAGATTGGTGACATCACCGTTTCGGGAACCAAATACCTTGATAAAAAGGTGCTTGTGCTGCTTTCTGGGCTGACTAAAGGTGAAACTATTCAAGTTCCAGGGGAGGCGATAACAGAAGCTATTCACAAGCTTTGGGATCAAGGCCTTTTTAGTGATATAGATGTTCGTGTTACACGGGTTTATGAAGAGAAAATCTATTTGGAACTCGTTCTACAGGAACGCCCTCGTCTTAGCAAATACGCTCTTAAAGGCGTTAAGAAAGGAGATGCAAATGACATTCGAGAATCTATTCGATTGATAAAAGGGAAGGTGGTCACTGACAACCTTATTATGAATACCGAAAATATCATCAAAGACCACTTTGTAGATAAAGGGTTTTTGAATGTTGCCGTGGCTACAGAAATGGAGAAAGATTCCACTCTGCCAAATAATGTAATCCTAAAATTCAATGTAGAAAAAGGGAAGAAGGTTAAGATTGCCAAGATTATTTTCCGAGGAAATGAAGAGATCAAGAATGGTAAGCTTAGCCGGTCTATGAAGGAAACCAAGCAACGTCAATGGTGGCGCGTTTGGAAAACGTCTAAGTTCTTGGATTATGAATACGAAGCAGATAAGAAAGCGCTTATAGCCAAGTACAATACTATGGGCTACCGAGATGCTCGTATTCTTAGCGACACCATTTATAAGCTTAATAATCGATTGATAAATATTGAAATCAATCTCGAAGAAGGTAGAAAGTACTACTTCAGAAATATTAAATGGGTTGGTAATACCAAGTATTCTTCTGAGGTTCTCGATAAAATTCTCGGGATAAATGAAGGAGATGTTTATGACCAATCTAGATTGGAAGCCAATCTGTTTATGAATCCGAATGGAAGAGACGTTAGTTCACTTTATCTGGATGATGGCTATCTGTTCTTTAACGTAGAACCCGTTGAGGCGCTTGTTGTAAATGACAGTATTGACCTGGAAATGCGAATTCGTGAAGGCAAGCAGGCTACTATTAATAAGGTAACTGTGGTTGGTAACACAAAAACCAATGATCATGTTATCCTACGTGAGCTAAGAACAAAACCGGGACAGCTTTTTAGTAGAGCAGACATTATCCGTTCTCAAAGAGAGCTTTCTCAACTAGGGTATTTCAATGCGGAAACGTTGGGTGTTGAGCCTAAACCAAACCCGGTGGATGGAACAGTAGATATTGAATACACCGTAGAGGAGAAGCCATCGGATCAAATCGAACTTTCTGGTGGTTGGGGAGCTGGACGTATTGTAGGTACGTTAGGGGTTTCGTTCAATAACTTCTCGCTTCGAAACATGTTTAAAAAAGGGGCTTGGAGGCCACTACCTGCTGGGGACGGACAAAGACTTAGTCTAAGAGCACAGTCTAACGGATTGTTCTTCCAGTCTTACAACTTCAGCTTTATGGAGCCTTGGTTGGGCGGAAATAAGCCAAATGCCTTTAGTATCTCAGCTTATCACTCGGTACAATCAAACGGAATTCGGAGAGGAGAACTGAATCGAGAAGCTATAAGAATTACTGGCGTATCTGTTGGTATAGGAACTCGATTGAAGTGGCCAGATGACTTCTTCTTATTACAAGGCGAGCTAAGCTATCAGAACTATATTTTGGAGAACTATCAGTTAATTACTGGCTTCAATAACGGCAATTCACACACATTTAGCTTAAAAGGAACCTTGACCAGAAACTCTATTGGGGATCCAATATTCCCAACTTATGGTTCTACCCTTTCGGCAAGTGTTGAGCTGACCCCACCGTTTTCGGCATTCACAGGGCTCGATTATAAAACCGCTGAACCGGCAGAGAAGTTTGCGCTGATTGAATATCACAAATGGAAGTTCGATGCCAAGTGGTATATCTCTTTGGCAAAGAATTTGGTTATACAAACCAAGATGCAATTCGGGTTTCTCGGAGGATATAATTCAGATTTAGGGATTTCGCCATTTGAAAGATTCTTTGTTGGTGGAGATGGACTTAGCGGATTTGGTTTAGACGGAAGAGAAATAGTAGCATTGCGTGGATACGACAACAATTCATTATCAGCAAATTTTGGAGGAACCATTTTTACGAAATACGGAGCAGAATTCAGATACAGGATATCTCCTAATCCGCAAGCCACGGTTTATGTACTCGCGTTTGCCGAGGCAGGAGATTCTTGGCTTACGTTTGATGAATTCAAGCCTTTTCAGCTTAAGAAGTCTGCCGGTTTGGGTGTCAGAATCTTCCTTCCAATGTTCGGGCTTCTCGGACTTGATTATGGGTGGAGGTTTGATGATGTTCCAGGGAGACCAGACATGGCTCCAGGCCAGTTCCACTTCTCAATCGGACAACAATTTTAATATCATAATAGTATGAAAAAGGTCATCTTAACATTAGTAGCATTTGGCTTTGTGTTCAACTCAATGGCACAGCGTTTCGGCTACGTAGATTCTAGTTTTATCTTAGAAAGCATTCCGGAGTACCAGAAAAAGCAAGGAGAGCTTGATGAGATTTCAGTGCAGTGGCAATCTGAGATTGAGAAGATGTATGCTGAGATAGATAGAATGTACAAGGACTATCAGGCAGAGCAAATTCTTTTAACAGATGACATGAAGCGCAAGCGCGAAGAGCAGATTATTGAGAAAGAAAAGGAAGCCAAGGAAAAGCAAAAACAGAGGTTCGGTTTTCAAGGAGATTTGTTTCAAAAGCGCCAGCAGTTCACCAAGCCTATTCAGGATAAGGTATATGCGGCAATTAAGGAGATTGCAGATGCAAGGGGTTACGCAGTAATTTTTGATAAATCGGGCACCCTAACTATGCTTTACACATCTGCCAAATATGATTTAAGTGAAGACGTTTTAGACGAAATGGGCTACTCGGCTAAAACGGAAAAATAATTTCTAATATTGATTACCGAAAAACAAAAAAAATGAAAAAAGTACTGATACTATTAATGGCTGTGATTATGGCCGCTCCAGCATTTGCTCAACAGAAGTTTGGTCATATCGATTCTGCTGCGTTATTGGAAATTATGCCAGAGAAAGCTAAGGCCGAAAAAGAGCTAGAAGCCTTTGCGGCTGAGTTCCAATCTGCACTAGAAGCAATGGCAAAAGAATACGAAACAAAAGTTGCTGCTTTTCAGCAAGCAGAGCAAGGAATGATTAAGACAGTAAGAGACACCAAAGTGCGTGAAATCTCTGATCTTGAAAGAAGAATTCAAGAATTCCAACAGCAAGCCCAAGAAGAAATTGGAAAGAAAGAGCAAGAAGTTCTTACCCCAATTATTGATAAGGCTAGAAAAGCTATTGACGAAGTCGCTGTTGAGAAAGGATACACTTACGTATTTGATGCTTCTTTGGGAGTACTTCTTTACGCAAAGGATTCTGAGGACGTAATGGCTGATGTTAAAGCTAAGCTAGGACTGTAAGAACATTATTAATTAACTTTAGAAAGACCTGCCTAACTTGGGCAGGTCTTTTTTTATGGATAATCGTCCCATAGGCATATTTGATTCTGGTATTGGTGGATTAACCATTGCTAGAGAATTACACTTCGTTTTACCGAACGAATCGATTCTCTATTTTGGCGATACGGCCCATCTCCCGTATGGAGATAAATCTCCAGAAACAATTATCGGATACTCGCTAGCAATCACAGAGTTTTTGCTCAAGAATAATTGCAAGGCCATTCTCATTGCTTGTAATTCTGCATCTTCTACTGCTTATGATAAGATAGTTGATTTGGTGCCAGATGGAATGCCAGTTTTTAATGTGATAGACCCATTAATCACGTATATCACTCAGCGTTACCACGCAGAAAAAGTAGGCGTAATTGGCACCAAAGCAACCATTGGAAGCCATGTGTATTTGAATAGAACACGTGCTGCTGGCTCATCAATAATCCTTGTCGAAAAATCAACAGCATTGCTAGCAGCAATGATAGAAGAGGGGTTCCATGATAACGATATTAGCCAAGCGGTAATTCAAGCCTACTTAGAAGACAGCAGGTTTGAAGGTATCAAAGCTCTCGTTCCGGCTTGTACGCATTACCCATTAATTTCTGAGGAAATTTCCGCTTACTTTAAGAACGAAGTTGAAGTAGTTGATGCTCCAGGAATAATTGCCCAGCAAGTGAAACTGGCTTTGGCTGAGAAGAACTTGCTATCGGATTCAAACAATCCGGAACTTCACTTTATGGTCTCCGACCTAACGGCATCCTTTCAGAAAAGTGCAGCTATTTTCTTTGGTGAGAAGGTGAGCTTGGAGGAGCGTAGACTGTAACGTTTTTTAATGTGTGCTCTCCTTCGCAAATCTAAGACGCCCGTTCATCATCGGCAGTAAACTCTAAGTGGTATAATCCGTTTACGGGATTTAGCTTAATGATAAAAGATGAGGTATTACTGTAAATATTCTCTTGTACGGTTCCGTCAGTAATGTCTGCAACCCGCGCTTCATTTTTTTGCTCTCGGCCAAATTGATATTAAACTGTCTGTTAGATGGGCTGGGTAAACAGAAATTCCAAAAGTTGCATTCGGGATTTGTTCGCTAACGGTGACGAGGTTTTTCTGACTGATTTTGAGCACAAACGCATCAGGAATAACCCTGTAATCTTCTTCTGAGAAGACACTTCTGTAAGGGCCAACGATTATATTTCTTAAAGAGACGTAAGGGTCTTCAATTGTGTTTGCCCACTCAATAACCATAGACCTTTCTATCTCCCAAGCGATTAATTACGAAATGCTTTTGATTACAGATGGAGTTTTAAGAGACATAGAAAGTCTACTGGTGCAGTAGCACTTTTATCATCGTTTTATTATAAAACCCTGCGTTTAAAAACGCGGGGCTTTTTGTGTTGATTTTTCAAGAACAACCCACTCGATAATCTTATCTTTGCCCAAACCCTAAGAACACCGCATCCGACAATATGGATAAGTTCTCTTACCTCTCAAACATGGATGTTTCCACAGTGGAACATCTTTATCAGTCTTATAAATCCGACCCGAGTTCTGTTGCAGAAGACTGGCAACAGTTTTTCGCGGGCTTCGATTTTGCCGAACAACTTTACGATCAGGATGATGCCAGTTTTGGTATTCCTGCCAATGTAAAGAAGGAATTTGATGTGATTAATCTCATTAACGGCTACCGAAAAAACGGACACCTCTTTACAGACACTAATCCAGTACGGGACCGAAGAAAGTATACGCCAACTCTCGCCATCGATAATTTCGATTTAAGCGAGTCTGACTTGGAAACTAAGTTTCGCGCTGGTGAAATGATTGGAATCGGTCCGGCAACGCTGAAGAATATCATTGAGCACTTAGAGGCTACATATTGCCAAAGTATTGGTGTGGAATACAGATACATCCGCCAACCTGAGGTTGTGTCTTGGCTTCAAGAAAGATTAGAGAAGAATCGTAATCAGCCCGAGTTTTCGGTTGAAGAGAAAACACAAATTCTGCGAAAACTTAGCCAAGCAGTTGTTTTTGAGGAGTTCCTTGGAAAGAAGTTTACAGGTCAGAAGCGATTTTCTCTAGAAGGTGCAGAATCGCTCATTCCAGCGATGGATATGGCTGTTGAGGAAGGCTCCAATTTGGGTATTGAGGAGTTTGTAATTGGAATGGCACATAGAGGCCGACTTAACGTATTGGCCAACATTCTCAACAAAACTTACAAGGAAATCTTCTCCGAATTTGAAGGAAAAGATTATGAAGATGCAGATGTAGAAGGCGATGTGAAATACCACCTGGGATACACTTCTTACATGACTTGCTATAACGGCAAGGAAGTAAAGATGAATCTATGTCCGAACCCATCACACTTAGAAGCGGTAGGACCAGTGGTTTTAGGTATTTCTAGAGCTAAGATTGACCGAAAGTTTGACGGAGACAACAGTAAGTTGTGCCCAATTCTTATTCATGGAGATGCCGCTATTGCTGGCCAAGGAGTTGTGTACGAAATGGTTCAGATGGCCAAATTAGATGGCTATAAAACTGGCGGAACGATTCATATCGTAATCAACAACCAAGTAGGTTTTACTACCAATTATGAAGATGGTAGGTCAAGTGTATATTGCACCGATGTTGCTAAAACAACGCTGTGTCCGGTTTTCCATATAAATGGAGATGATGCTGAGGCAGTTTCGCACACGATGAAATTGGCGATGCAGTTCCGTCAGGAGTTTAAAAGTGATGTTTTTGTTGACTTGCTTTGCTACAGAAAGTACGGTCATAACGAAGGTGATGAACCTCGTTTTACCCAGCCAAATCTTTACGATTTGATTGCAAAGCATCCTAACCCGCTTCGTATTTATGCTGATAAGCTAACCTCATCTGGCCTTGTTGGTGCAGATTTAGTAAAAGGGATTGAGAAGGAATTCAACCAAATGCTTCAGGAGCGACTGGTAGAAGCTAAGCAGATTAAAAAAGCTACTGTAACGCAGTTCTTAGAAGATACTTGGGAAGGTTATCGTTTTGCAACAAAAGAAGATTTTGAAACGTCCTTGGAAACAGGCGTTGCCAAGAAAGATATTGAGAGCATATCTAGCGTTTTGACCACATTTCCAGAAGACCTTAACGTTTTCAGGAAGATGAAGAAGATTCTCAAAGACCGAGAGAAAATGGTCTTTGAAACGGATAAGTTGGATTGGGGAATGGCTGAGTTATTAGCCTACGGAAGTTTACTCAAAGAAGGTCATGAAGTTAGAATCTCAGGACAAGATGTTGAACGAGGTACATTTTCTCACCGCCACGCGGTGCTTAAAATTGAAGATACTGGAGCCGAATATGTGCCGTTAGATCATATCAGTAAAACGCAAGGAGAGTTCAATATTTATAACTCATTGCTTTCTGAATATGCCGTTTTGGGATTCGATTATGGATACGCATTTGGTTGCCCGAACGCATTGACTATTTGGGAGGCTCAATTTGGAGATTTCAATAACGGAGCACAGATAATTATTGACCAATTCATTTCGTCTGCTGAAGAAAAGTGGAAAGGAATGAACGGATTGGTGATGCTTCTTCCACATGGTTATGAAGGAATGGGATCAGAGCACAGCAGCGCGCGAATGGAGCGTTTCTTACTGCTTTGTGCTGATGACAATATGGTTCTTGCCAATTGCTCAACTCCTGCAAACTTCTTCCATGTACTTAGAAGACAGATGAAGCGCGAGTTTCGCAAGCCATTGATTGTGTTTACCCCGAAAAGTTTGCTTCGCCATCCAAGATGTACATCATCTGTGGCCGAGTTGACCAAAGGTCATTTCCAAGAAGTAATAGACGATAAAACAGCAGTTGCGAAAAACGTTAATCGCGTCCTTCTTTGCAGTGGAAAAATCTATTACGATTTACTTGAGAAAAAAGAAGAACTCAATACCGAAGAAGTAGCTATTGTTCGACTAGAGCAGTTAGACCCACTACCTCGTATACAGATTGCAGCATTGCAAAAGAAATATGGTGATGCAAAATGGATGTGGGTTCAGGAAGAACCAGTAAACATGGGTGCATATGCTCACTTACTGCGCAAGTTGCGTCAACTAAATTTTGAAGCAATTGCTAGATCTGCATCAGGAGCACCAGCAACTGGTTCTGGTCAACGCCATAGAGCCGAACAAGCGAAACTGATTGAAAAAGCATTTGCAGACCTGAAGGTCACCGCATAAAATATATTTTAGCCACACAAGAAAGAGCTATGCCAATTGTAGAAATTACTGTTCCAAGTCCAGGAGAATCGATAAGTGAAGTTGAAATTGCCGCATTCCTCAAGGAGGATGGTGACTATGTTTTCCTTGATGAGGAAATTTGCGAAGTAGACTCCGATAAGGCTACATTGGCTATTCCAGCAGAGAAAGCAGGTATAATTACTTGGAAAGTTGAGGAAGGAGATGCAGTGCCTGTTGGTGGTGTTATTTGCACCATCGATACGGATGCAAAAGCACCTGAAGGCGCAGCACCAACAGAGGAAAAAGCTGAAGAGCCGGCTCCTACGAAAGTTGAGCCAAAGGCCGCTGTCAAGGCTGAGACGAAAGCTGCTCCAGCATCTGATAAGAAAGAATCTT
The DNA here is from genome assembly GCA_047614525.1 of Bacteroidia bacterium. Lineage (GTDB taxonomy): Bacteria > Bacteroidota > Bacteroidia > UBA10329 > UBA10329 > UBA10329. The sequence continues at coordinate 36,735 of JBLHEU010000001.1, forward strand.
ACGCAAGTGGAACACCATCGCCAGCGGCAAAGAAGATGATGGCAGAGAACGGTGTGGCTACCAATCAAGTAAAGGGAACCGGTGTTGATGGTAGAATTACTAAGCAAGATGTAGTAAGCGCTTTATCTTCTGGGTTTGCGTTGGGAGATGCCGGAAAAAGTTGGGCTGGTGGAAGAGAGCAACGAAGAGAGAAAATGAGTATGCTACGTAGAAAAGTAGCTGAACGTTTAGTTGCCGTTAAGAATGAAACGGCCATGCTTACCACTTTCAATGAGGTGAACATGAAGCCTATCATGGACCTTCGGAACAAGTACAAAAAAGTGTTTGCAGAGCATCACGATGTTAACCTTGGTTTCATGAGTTTCTTTACCAAAGCGGTAACAGAGGCGTTATATGAATCTCCTTCGGTTAATGCCATGATTGATGGTAAGGAAATGATTCTCCATGACTACTGCGACATAGGAATTGCAGTAAGTTCTCCTAGAGGGTTGATGGTTCCGGTTGTGCGTAATGCAGAACAAATGAGTTTGGCTGAAATTGAAGCAGAGATTAGACGATTAGCCATCAAAGCACGAGATGGAAAAATATCTGTTGACGAAATGACAGGCGGAACATTCACCATCACCAATGGAGGTGTTTTTGGTTCTATGATGAGTACGCCAATTATCAATCCACCCCAAAGTGCTATTCTTGGAATGCACAATATTGTAGACCGAGCGGTTGTCATAAACGGTGAAATCGTTGTACGACCAATGATGTATCTAGCACTTAGTTATGACCACAGAATCATTGATGGAAAAGAGTCTGTTTCATTTTTAGTTAAGGTGAAAAACATGCTTGAAAACCCAGCAACGATATTGTTTGGTGGTAAGACTACCGAGGAGGTTCTATTAGGGCTGTAGTTACCTAAAATCTTAAAAAACTGGGAAAACAAACCTGCCTATAGTTGGTCCATTTCCCCAGAAATCTGAACAAACTAGGTTATTATCCGTACTCTGTTACTCTCAAAGGAGTCAACCAATCATAGCAATGACTGAGAAGGAACTTCTTAAGGAAGCCTTAAACGCTAAATTATATACTGCCGAAAAACGGATATCTGTAATTCGTCTACTGATAACGTTTTTTAGTGCTATCGTTTACCTTCTGTTTATGCAACCAACCGAATATTCCTGGTTAGCTAATACGGTGATTATTGGTGGTAATGTTTACGTAATCGTTTCACTGGTATTTGAACCGTATCGGAGGTTTCCCTTCGTGAGCAGCATATATTTTACAACTATTACTGATGGTGCACTGATTACAGCTTGGATTATTGCCACGGGTTTCATGCAGTCACCCTTCTATCTAATCTGGTATGTATCGTTAATAGCAGTGGCTTTCCGATTTACACCGAAAGAGACTATTATTTCAACATTTGTCTACCTCATTTTATACTTGTTCGTTTTTGTTGTCGACTCGGGTATTCATACTCCGTTTAGCGACTTAATTACAAGGGTAGGATTCATTCCAATTGCAGGTATGCTAGGAATGTACTTTTCTATTGAATTAGCAGAACAAATAGATGGTAAAGTGAAAATTATAAGAGGGGAACAAGCACTTCAGAAAGCTAAGAATCAGTTAGAGGCAAAGGTTGAAGAACGAACAGAGGATTTAATTAGCATCAATAAAGACATCACAGACAGTATAAAATATGCCGAAAGAATTCAAACCGCGATTATGCCTACAGCAGAAGAATTCAAGGCGGTGTTTCCGGATTCATTTATTCTATATCGGCCAAAGGATATTATAAGTGGCGATTTCTATTGGCTGCACCACCAAGGAGATTGTAGCTACTTCGCTGTTGTTGATTGTACAGGCCATGGCGTTCCGGGCGCCATGATGTCCATGATTGGAAATAATCTTTTAAACCGCGCTTTTTTAGATAAAGGAATTGTTGACCCTGCAAAAGCGTTAGCAGATATGGACAGTACGCTGGGCAACATGCTAAAGAATGATTCGGAAGGAATTGCAGTGAATGATGGAATGGATTTGATGCTTTGCGTAATTGATCACAAGAAAAGTGAAGTGCGCTATGAAGGTGCTGGAGGTTATGGGTTCATTATCTCCCAAAAAGGAGAACTACGCGAAATGATTACCACTAGGTTTTCGATAGGCGGTTTGCTGACGAGTGAGGAAAAGAATTTCGCAACCAGAATAATTGAATATGAGAAAGGGGATATTATGTACCTCTTTTCAGATGGTTTCCAGGATCAGTTTGGTGGACCTAGAGGCAAGAAATACTATCGTAAAAGCCTAATGGCGCTAATCCAAAGTGAGCATGACCAACCAATGGTGAATCAAAAAAACACACTGGAAAAGTCATTACTCGATTGGATGGGCCACCTAACGCAGATTGACGATATATCGGTAATTGGTATTCGGTTTTAGCCTATTTCGGCATTACTATTTCGGCAACCTCCTTTAGAACCTTTTCCACCGCTGGACAGATTGATTCATTCTGCATATGTAAATCTAATAGCTGATGTTGCTTCACCCTATCTGTGTGAGGATAATCGCGGCAAGCTTTAGGCCTATGGTCGTATATAGAGCAGTAATTGTCTGCACCTAAAAATGGACAAGGCATGGCATTAAACACTTGGTCGTCATCTTCATCCTCTACAACATACTTGGCTGCAAAATCAACCTCCTTCATCCGAAGATGTTTAGCAACCCTTTTAATATCTGTATCCGTTAAAATAGGGCCAGTAGTTGTGCAGCAATTGGCGCATTCTAAACAATTAATGCACGAAAACGCATTACTGTGCGCTTCTTGCATTATTGAATCCAGTTTCCGAGGCTTTTCCCTTTTCAGTTGATTTAGAAGTCTCTTCTTGGCTTCGGCTTCTTTTGACTTTCGCTTTGCCATTTAACTACGGCTTATTTGACTAGGCCAATTTTTCCAGTAGTCAAAACTTTATCGTTCTGAGTAAGCATATAGATGTACACACCAGCGTTTAGGTTATTGAAAGTCGCTTTTTCATCTCCAGCTATGGTGCGGTTTACAACTGTTCTTCCACTAGCATCTGCAATTTGCAGTCTAGCCTTTTCTGCTGATGGCGCGCTCCAAGTAATTGAGTTTCCTGCAACTTCAAAGGCATATCCGCCAACAACATCTTCAATTCCTGTTGCAATGCTCGCTAGGGCTTCATCAACGGCTGTTTGCATAGAACTATAGTTTATTCTTTTAACGTAGCTTCTATCTGGTCTTACGATGTAATATTCTGGTTGATATAAAACACCAAATTGAACAGCAACAGTCGAAGCTTCGCCAATTACAGGGAACGGTATCGCATTATCGTTTCTATAATTAGTGGCATCCACGTTTGTTTCGTTTGGGTCTCTGTCTAAAGCCCAAAAAACAACTGGATCTCCATTGGTTTGGTAAGCGTTGTAAATAGCCACCACCTCAATGGCCGTACTGTTACATATGCCGCACCAATCGGTGAAGAATTTTAGCACCACAATATTGCCCGCATCAAGCTCGGCAAACAAATCTTGGTTTACCCCATCAATATCATCGATATTAACGTTGGTAGTGGTTTGAGCGCTTACACTGAAGGAAAACGCGATTAGAAAAAGTGTAAGAATCCTCATAGAATTAATCCCTTGTGAAAGTATTATGCTGCTTAAAAACAATCGGTTTTAGCCGCCAATGAAATCATTAGCCGTTAACGGCCACCACTTCAGTTACTTCTCCCGGCAACCTAGATTTTAGTAATGTTTCAATTCCGTTTTTAAGTGTTACTGTCGATGAAGGACATCCGCTGCAAGCGCCTCTTAGCACCACATTCACCACTCCTTTTTCGTAGGCTTTAAACGTAATATTTCCTCCATCCTGCGCCACTGCTGGAGCAATTTCTGCATCCAGAATAGCAATAATTTGTTCTTCTATGTCAGAGGTTGGCTCAGAATGTACAGAAGTAGCGGCTACCTCTGCTGCTGTTTGAACCGTTCCAGCAGCAAGGTCTGTGACAACGGCAGCTCCTGTGTTTAAGTAATCGCGGATAAACTCGCGTATCTCCATAACCACGTCTTCCCAGCCAACCATATCTGACTTCATTACTGTAATGAAGTTGGACTGAATAAACACGCCTGTAACAAACGGAAAGCCGAAAAGCTTCATCGCCAACGGACTTCCTTTAGCCTCATCCGTGCTAGTATATTCTGCTAACCCTTCGTCCAACAAAACTTTATTGGCCACGTATTTCATTGTGGTTGGGTTAGGCGTACTTTCTGCGTAAATGGTAAACGGTATTGTCTTTTCCATAAGTTTATTCTATGATAATTCTTTTGCGAAGAACGCCTTTGTTTGTGGAAACCGAAAGAAGATAAACTCCCTTGACATAAGAACTGAGGTCAAACTCTTTTCTCCAATAACTCTGTTGCGCAATTTTAGTTTGATGAACCCGCTGGCCCAGTACATTGTTCAAGTCAATTGAAATTTCTGATGGCTCATCTAATTTAAGCTCAACTGTAAACAAACCTGTGTTTGGGTTGGGGTAAACGGAAAGATGATCATCTGAGAATATTTCCTCTATACCAACACCAAATGGAACCACGACAATCGATTGAGTTGTGGTAGTTGTACAATTGTAATTGATAGCCGTAAGGGTAATCGGATACGTTCCTTCAATTGAATAAACGTGAATTGGATTAACGGTTGGGTCAACTCCTGTTCCGTCTCCAAAATCCCAAAGGTATTGCTCAGCATTTAGGCTAGTATTATCTATCTCTACAGTACCAAAACCAGAGAGAACTACAGTATCTGTATTAGTCGCAAATGCAGCTGTAAGTCCAAGTTGCGTACAATCCCAGTTGACATCAACCTCACCGTAAGCAGTATCGGAACAAATGCCGTTTGAAACGACCATGAATACTGGGCGCGGTCCTATGGCAGCAAATACATGGCTAGGGTTCTGCTGATTTATCACTGGAGCTCCATCGCCAAAATTCCAAGTCCAAGAATTAACGGCTGGTGTTGTTAAATCTTGGAAGGAAATATTTGCACCAATAGTTGCAGAAACTGGTCCTGTAAAGTTTGCATTTAGCTGAGGAAAGGTGTTAATCTGCAACTGGTCTGTAGTAGAACATCCATATTGGTTGGTAATAATTACATCATAGATTCCGCCTTGAGTTGTTTGCAAATTTTGCAGCGTTTCATCAGGAATCGTATCTCCCTCAAGCAACCATTCATACGTTGAGCCCTGGTTAAGTGCATTAAGTATTGGAAATGCTTCGTTTTCACACACGTTAATGTCAGCTCCAAGGAATACGCTTGGTTCGCTAATTAAAACTTCTATTTCATCTCCTCCAGCACAACCATCTTCTTCAATAAGAGAAACGACATACATACCTGGTAGGGTAACTTCTAGCTCAATATTATTGGTGCCAATCGGGTTTCCATTTACTGTCCAAGCGTAGTTGGCATCCTCAATTCCTGCATTTAATATAGGTAGCGGACTTCCAGGACAAATCGCTTGGTCATCGCCCAAATCCACGGGTGAGATAGTGTAAACCTCCACATCAACCTCATCGGTGCCTGAACAACCGATGCCGTAGCTAACTTCTACCGAATAGGTTCCTGTAGTAGTAGTTCCGAGTGTTTGCAGTGGCAATCCTGTAGGGAAGCCATTGAGCTCCCAACCATAAGTTGCACCATCGTTACCGTTGCCATCCAAAACAGGTAAATCCCCTAGAAAGCATGCTCGAAGATCGTCTCCCAAATCAACGTCTACTTGTTCTAAAACATGAATTGTGTCTAACACCTTAGAAGTACCACAACAACTCGTGGTAATTAATTCGACTATATAATCTCCAGGAGCTTCAAAAGAAACTGTTCCTGGGCTTTGATCTGTAGATGATGTAATAGAACCACCTGGGATATTCCATTGGTAAGAGTCGCCTGCAAATGTGGTTGCGAAATCAGTGCTTTCACCTGCACAAAGCGTTGTACGTGTTGCATCAATAACTGGTGGGTCGAAGTCTTCATCAATCAATAAATAGTTAGCGTAGAAATAAGGAACGCCATCAACTATGAGCGTAAGGTTTCTTGAACCCAATAGTCCAGAATACTGAACCGTATCTATTTGCTCTGTACTGTTTTGTGGCTCAGCCCCAAACCCAAAAATCCAGTTAATTACACCTGTTGCATCTGTCTCAACCCTAACGTCCGAATTAGTGCATCCGAAGTATTCTACTCTAACCTCTGGCTCCCATGGGTTGTAAATGTTTGGGTCTAAAACTAATGTGCCATCGAGCTGATAGAGTTCTTCAACTATACCATCAGAACCCTTGCCGCCTTCACCTCCAATGCCTCCGGAGCCTCCAATGCCTCCGTCACCACCTTGGCCGTTGTTGCAACTATTGTTTGGGCCGTTATTTCCCAATGTTCCGCCCAAACCTCCAATACCCCCTTGGCCACCTGCTCCCCCTTGACCTCCTTGTCCGCCTTGACCTCCTATACCCGGTAAATACTGTATGTCTTGAATAACTCCGTTGGTTCCGTTGTTGAAGGTGAAAATGCAAAATACTCCACCACCACCTTCTCCACCAAGCCCACCTGTTCCGTTTTGGCCTCCTTCTCCCCCACCGCCACCGCCTGCACCAGAACCAGCATTGTGATAAACTGTATCAGCATCGTAAGGACTAGAACCAAATGTTGGTATGGTTGGCTGCAAGGCTGCAGGTTCACAACCTTTGGCACCACCACCACCACCACCACCACCACCGGCTCCGTTGGTTTGGCCGGGGTCTCCTTCTTCTCCTAATCCGGGGAGGTAAAAACCGCCTCCGTACACTCCATAACCTTGAATTCCGGGACCTCCGTCTACTCCTTCTAATCCATCAGTTCCATCGGCACCATGATTGGTGGTTTGCGCCTGGCAACTGGTTTGCTGATATGTAAGCTCACACAGACCTATTCCATGCTGCCCACCTTGTCCAGAACCAGAACCGACTCCGTCTTCTCCATCATCTCCCGGGTTAGTATACTCGCTGTCTGGCACCACCAGCCACTCACATAAATCAATAATTGGGATGCAAAGTTCTGTGACTTCAAAACCACCCCATTCCGCACCAAGTCCGCCATTGCCACCAGCATTGCTTCCTCCGAACGACCCAACGGCTCCAACTCCTCCAGCTCTGCAGCAATTGCCTTCCTCATCTCCAGTATCTCCATCCAATCCACTAGAGCCAGACAAGCCTTGCTGACCGATTGTTCCGGGTAATCCATCAGAACCATCGCCAGTGAAAACCACACATCGAGAAACATAATATTCAGAACAACCGATGAAGTACATTCCGTAAATAGAAACGCCATTGGCAGGTGCATCATCTACTTTAATGGTGATGTCTTGAAACCGGAAGTTGCTCTGATTTTCGGCTCGAACGGCTACAAGCGCCTTATTCGCTACGTCATAGTTACTGTTATCACGATGAAGAATAGTGGTATCAGCATTCGTTTTATACCAACTCCCTTCTTCAAACCCCCCCTCAATTACAATGTCTGATGGGATTTCAAGCGGCTGCGTAAGTTCATACACTCCATGAGCCATTCTAAGGTGATTGTTTGCCGCATCCACCAATGAAAAAGCGTACTGAAACTCTGCTGGATTATCTCTTGTGCCAGTTTCTCCGGATGTTGCTCCGTTCTGAGAAACATAGATTATACCGCATTCCTGCGCGAAAGTACCTAGGCTGCTTCCAATCAAGAATAGCGAAAAGATGAGTTTCTGAAGCATGTAGGGGGATTTTATCACGCTTTACAATTTTACGGAAATTCTGTGTGGCAGTTCGTCCTTAAAACATCTGTTCCACTTCCGTTTCGTTTATTTAACGCTCATATTCACTTTAGGTTGTTTAAAATGGGACTAGTTAGAACATTAAATGGGGTTACCCCCGAGTTAGGAAAAGGCTGCTTTATTGCCGAAACCGCCACGCTAATCGGACGTGTTAAGGCAGGAGATAACTGCAGTTTTTGGTATGGTGCTGTGCTAAGAGGTGATGTTTGCGACCTTATTTTGGGAGATAGGGTAAACATTCAGGATGGGGCTGTGGTACATGGCACGTATGAGAAAAGCGTAACCCGAATTGGAAACGATGTAACCGTGGGTCATAACGCCATTGTGCACGGGTGTGTTTTGCAGGATAATGTGCTAATTGGCATGGGAGCAATTGTTATGGACGATGCTGTTGTGCCATCGGGCACAATTGTAGCCGCAGGTGCGGTTGTTTTGGAAAAGCAAATTCTCGAACCAAATTCTATCTACGCAGGAACGCCAGCTAAAAAGGTAAAAGCCTTAGACCCCAATACCTCTCAAGAGATGTTGAAGGGAATAGCCAGTAAGTATGTGATGTACAGCGGGTGGTATAATAGTGGTGAGTAAAGCGGAGCGATAAGTTAGAGAAGTCGAACACTTTATGGAATTCGAAGAGCTAATAAAGTGGCTCGAATCCGATATTCTACACAAAACTAAAAAGCAGGGAAATTAATTTGTTTTTTCGTTTTACAGGACGGCTAATTTTGGTTCTGTCGCATCAAAACTTTAAATGATAGTCCGCAACCTTGCCATTAATTTACGGTGAGGTTTATTAATGCCTTGATAGCCAGAAGGAGAAATACACAAGTCTGGTGCTTAAGTACAATTAAGCTGCTTGATGCGCATTTGGTGTTACAGCAACAACGGCTCAACAAAAAAGGCCGCTCCTAGGAGCGGCCTTTTTTGTTTAATGTGGCTAAAAGCTTATTGCTTAATTAAACGCTTAAAGGTTTTTCCGTTAGCTGTTTCTAGCTCTAGAATGTAAACGCCAGCTGGTGCCGTTTGCATGTCTAAAGTGTAAACAACAGACCCAGAAATGGTGTTGCTTCTAAGTACTTTACCAGAAACATCTATAATTCTAACCGTTAATGCATCTGTGTTATCTAACTGTAGGTTAAATAAACCATTGCTTGGGTTAGGGTAAACGCTGGCGTTAATGCCTGCAATTTCATCCAAACCTGTAGGGTTTGCTGTAATGCTTTTTTGGTCGTTACCGCTACATCCATCATCCGTTAAATCAACCTCAAGGCTTCCACTACCAGCCCACTCAACAGTAACCTCATTGGTTCCTTGCCCGGCAGTAATAGTTCCGTTAGTAGCTGTCCAAACGTATGTTACATTAGGGTCGTTTGGTACAGAATAGGTTTCTGGTGTAGCTGGATCTACATTTTCGCTTCCTGCAATTGTTGTACTAATGTCAGCGTAGTCTGTAGGCACTACAAGTGTATCTAGTATAAAGAAAGCACCGCCACCAACACTTGCATCTATTGTGCTAACCCATTGTTCTCCGCCAATAAAGCCTAGAGCAAATCCAGGTTCGGTAGCTGCAACGTATGCATCTACTTCAAAAACAAGTGGGTATTCTCCATCGCTATTTGGACCTCCGCCAACGGCATTGTCCCAATCTCCTCCTGAACCTGTTACAAATGCACAACCGAAGGCTGCCGTTTGGTTAGGCGTAGCGCCTGTATTGTCCCAGTATCCCCAAGGCCCATCAACATCCATAGAAGCCATTACATCGGTACTAAGTGTTAAGCCAGCTGGCAGACCAACAACACTATTAATCCTCATTCTAGTAATGTAAAGGGTTGCCGTACCAATAATTTGAATACCGGTAACCGTGGTGTCCGTAAGACTGATGATTGTTTTAGGTGCAATTAACTCGCAGCTTGGACCTAATGGGCCAGCAGGGTACAGTCCAGCAGGAGAACCAACAAAACTTGCATCTGGTGTGCAAGATTGTGCAATAGCACCAACAGAGAAGAACGCTGCAGACGCGATAAGTAGAAGTTTTTTCATGTTATAGAATGTTGTTTTAAGACGTACCAAATATAATACGTTCAACAATATTATCAATTCTTCTATCTGGCTATTGTATAGCTACGCTGTTAAGAATAGCATCTACCTGTCTTAGGTAATTGCGTTTCTTTTTTCCTGGGGCAAACACAAAACCATGTACGTAGGTTACTTTGGTTTCGGTTGGGTCTAGCAGGGCATAGCAAACAAACGGACCGCCCATTAAGGCGCCATCTACATCCCAAAGGCCAGTAACTTTAGAGGCATAGGCACCGCCAATAGAGGTTTCTTTAAACGCCAGCGGATAATCGGTGTAAAGAGACATAAAGGTGCCATCGTCTGGCCCCGGAACATAGTTTTTGCAATAAGCAGATATGGCTTCAATCATGCCTTGTTTGGTAAATGTATTTGTCTTGCTGTATGGTTCAGTATAGATGACAATGTTCTGAGAGATGTCTTTATTATCATGGCGCAGCCAAGCAAAATTCTCTTCATCGCTAATTAGTTTATACCCTTTAGGCATAACCAGTTTAACCCCATGCTTATTTCTCAGCGTTGATGTTATCCCTTCGTTAATTTGAGCTTTGTAACTCTTTAGCGTTCTTTCCTCTTCGGCATTTAGCACATGGCCTATAATCTGTTGCAAATTTGTACCGAAAAGAGAAACAAACTCGGCTACAGAAGGGGCTTTAATTTCAACAACCACTTGGCCATTTGCCCACTTGTTCTTAACCAGTTCTATTGATGCTTTTTGGTCAGCTCCAATCATAACATAAACTATGTTTCTGTGCGTTTGAAAGATTTTGGTAAACGCAGAACTTTTGATGTGTACAACGTTAAACATCGGTTCTGGCTGAGGCAGCCCATAAACATCTTGTGCCAAGGCGCTAAAAACCGTGTCGCCAGCGAGGCTTTTCCAAAGCACCTCATCCATAACCACAACTAACTCTCCGGCTTTACCAGTAGTGCCCGGTAAAGGGGCGTCAGGAAATTCGCATGCGCTTAGTAATACAACGATACACAGAAAGAAGACCCTCATTTATCCAATCTTAAGCTTAGAGCCGATTTTAAGTCGGTAATGGTTATTAATGTTGTTTAACGATCTGAGTTTATCAACCGAGATGCCGTTTTTCTTGGCAATGTCCCAAAGTGTATCTCCCGACTGAATGGTATGGTAAACCCCTTTACCGTTGGTAGATGCAGTGGCCGTGCTGGTTGAAGGCTTTGGCTTTGCTGCTGAGCGTGAATAGACCACAAGATTTTGCCCTTCTCTAATCAGGTTTCCTCTGATGCCATTCCAAGAGCGTAAATCAGAAACCCGAACGCGATAGCGTGCAGCAATACCGCCAAGTGTTTCTCCGCGTTTAATGCGATGCGTTTTTCGCACATCTTTCATTATCTCGGTTTGCTTTGCGTAAGCATCGTTGGTTTTCTCCTTGCCTAAATCATAAATAGATTCTTTATGGGTGAGGAAAATGCCAATTTTGTCTTTAGGCAACGTGAGCGCATAACCCTCTTCACTCGTTGGAATAATGGCTTGTTTAAACGTTGGGTTGA
>JBLHEU010000002.1:0-46470 GCA_047614525.1 Bacteroidia bacterium
GCTTGTTGGAGATGACGGAACCAAGCAACGAACCTGCCTCATCAATCAAAGCTCGTCCTGTCTCCAGGATCAGCAATGGCAATTCATCTTCTACAAATCCAGCATTCATTATGGCTGTAGAAATTGCTTCTGCGTAGTCGTCAAACGTTGGAGAAGTGTCGGATCCGGAAAGAAATGATCCTTTCAGCGTATTAGACGAAGCGAAACCACCCCCCATATCGATGTACTGAATCTTCTTGTCGTACTTTTTCTGAATGCTTAGCGCCAATTCTGAAAGCTTACTTGCCGCAACTCCGTAGGCGTTTGCAGTAAGCATAAACGTTCCTATGTGACTGTGCAGTCCAACCAAATCCATTTTATCGGCAAGAACAATCTTGTTGATGGCATCCCAAGCTTGACCGTTCTCGTAGTTAAATCCGAAGCGATCCCACATTGGGTAAATACCCGTGTCCATGTTTATTCTGATGGCCACTTTCGGACGAATTTCTGTTTCTTCGCATAACTCGGTTAGTGTGTAAAGTTCATCCAAGTGATCGATGTGAATTAGCGAGTCATTCTCCATCGCTAGCTTCAATTCTTCTACCGTTTTATCCGGACCATTGAAAATTATTTTTGACCCGGGAACACCATTTTTCAACGCTTTTTGGTACTCAAAACCTGACACAACTTCAGCCCATGAGCCCATGCGGTGATAAACGTTGCAAACCGCGCTTATGTAGTTGGTTTTATAGCTCCACGCAAACTGAACTTTTGGGTAACGTGTGTTAAACGCGCGTACCGCTGACATGTATGTTTCTTCAATTTTTCGTTCAGAAATAACGAAAAGTGGAGAACCATATTCTTGCATCAAATCGCTAACGCCATTATCCTCAATATGTGTAACTGGCTCATACTCCGTTCGTGTTCCGAACTTATTCATCACACCCGTATTCAGTTTACGGATTATCGGTCTTTCATATCTCTGCTTGTCCATGTTATTAAGCTTAAAGTCGCAAGTCACAAGCGACAAGTTCATACTTAATCAGTTTTTATTGAGCGTTTTAAGCCACTCAGCATTTTCTGAATTTCTTGTGTATTCAACACTAAATCTGCTTGCGTTTCCGCTAAAACAGGATTGGTTCGACCTAAAATCATCAATTGAGTTTCAAGTTCAAAAGCTGAGCCCATTGCGATATCCAAAAATCGAGCGAATTCCTTGTCTGTTCCTCTACCTGCACCTTCCGCGATATTGGAAGGAATAGAAACAGCAGACCTGCTTATTTGGGAACCCAACGATATTTTTTCACTCATATCCATTTTACCAACTATTTGAAACACATTTTCAACTAAATCCATTGACTTCTGCCAAACAATCAACTTCTTAAAATCCTTCATTTCTCTTGTAGCTTTCTACTTGAAACTTGTAGCTCAAGAAGCTTTTTTCTTCCTCGGCCCAAGCTCACCGGTTGTGGAGATTTCTTCAAACTCCTTCATGTCCACAATCATATCCCAAGAATACCTGATAAACATTTTACCCACTTCATATTCGGTGTATTGCGGAACCTTCTCCCCCATTCCAATCTTAACTGCAGCTTCTGGTAAATTTTGTCCGCAACCAACCGCTAGATATACCCAAGCAGGGAACCGTGGATTGATCTCGAGTAGATAATACTCGTCATCGCTGGTTTTGATGTATTCCAGCTCCATTCCGCCTTTCCATTTACTTTCCTTAATCAGCTTTTCTGCTTCGTCTAGCAAACCTTGGTCGTCTATACTTACACCTGCCCAAGCTTTTCCTTTATCGGTGATGTATTGCTTTCGCATTGGCACCATTCCAACCGTGTTTCCATCTCCATCCCCAAGAGCTACAATATTCACCTCCGTTCCGTAAACGAATTCCTGAATTACAATTGGCAAACCCCACTTGGCGGCCAACTTGTTGAAGTGTGCTTCAACCTGACCTTTATTGTAAGCGATGTGAGCATCGTAAAACTGCCCTTTAACCACCATCGGGTACGTAAAATCCTGTGCCAAATCTGGAATTTCAGCAGGCGAGAAAATCATCTTGCTTTTTGGAACAGTAAGTCCGTATTTCTCTCCAAACTCTTCCAAATTAACCTTGTGTCGAGATTCGAACTGGTCCATTGTAGGAAGACAGGTTTTAATGCCAAGGTCTTTCTCCATTCTATCAGCTATCTTGATAAAATTGAACAGTTCAGCATCAAAATTCGGGAACAAGAAATCGATATTCTCTAAAGAGTTGATGTATGCCATTCGACCATAAATCACTTCCGTTCCAGATTTCGGAAACGGAATTTGATAAACGTGATCCACCATTTCGTGCATGTAAATGCCCGGCTCAAGCGTTTCGTAGCTCAAACCAATAACTCTTACGTCATAATCTTCGCTATCGCGGAGCGCCCTAATTACAGGCATTCCTGGCCCTGGACTATCGATGTTATTCAGCCCTGTAACGGCTATTGTTAGTTGCTTTTTCATGACTTACGCGTCTAAGAGTTTGAATTGCCCGAGCATTTTCAGGAAATCGTAATAGTCCTTGTCTAAAGTTTCTTCATCTATATCATACCAAGCGCGAATGGTATTTTTAATATCCATTTCGCTCTTACCATCCTTCATCAACTTAAGAATCTCGGTTCCAACATTATTAAGAGAAAAGGAATCGCCACTGGTTGGATTGAATACAAACCCCGACTCGCTAACTGCTATGTTTTTCTTAAGTGCTATCATGATTTCTCTCTTTTAATTCTTTCTAATCTCGCTATCAAAGTAACGTTCAGAGTCTTTGAATTGAGTTACAGTATTTCTAATTTATTGTGTAATATTTCATTTCACCACTAATTCTAACAGTTGATCCAATGGAATTCTAGCCCCACCTTTTCCATCCTTAAATTGCTTTGGCGTTACGGACGTTACTTGCTTAAACTGGTTACTCAAATACTGAACGCTGCTGTATCCCATCTGGTAAGATATCTCACTCAAAGTCAGGTTTTTATAGCTAAGTAGTTCTTTCACTCGTTCAATCTTTAAAAGGATGATGTATTTCTCTAGTGTTGTTCCTGTTTGATCAGAGAAAATTCTGCTCAATTGATGATACGGCATTCCAGTTCTTTCGCTCAGGTGATCAGAATTTCTAATCAAAGAGTTAGCATTGTTCCCATGATAGAACAACTCAATTGAAGCCGCCTTAATCATTTCAACATGTTGCTGACCATCATCCTCAACCAGTGCAAAACCAATAGAGGGCAGCGCATCAATAAGCTGCGCTAATTGTTGCTCATCCTCATAACCTACAACTGCGCGGCCTAACGAAATGCGCTCACGCTCAATCATATCCAACTGCTTCATCATTTGCCGAATGGCTACGATGCAACGGCTGCTTACCATGTTGCGTATGTAGATTTCGGCAGTTTTCATTCAGTTGTCTTTGTTTTTGGTAAACCGTTTAAGATTAAAATCAAAGTACGAACATCGGCATTAAAGGTTATTTACAGAATTACCATTGGTTTTAATGAAATGCCAAAACGGGCTAAATACTGAAATGCGATGCTCTTAACAACCGAAAGCATTGCATATTCATCAGCAATTGTTGTGAGTTGAAAGTGTAGTAGAAGTTGCTGGTGAATCAGACTCATAGGTATTACGAGAGGTGATTGAAAAAGAAACAACTGCAGCTAAAGAGAAGAATCGTCCCATTTTAACTGTTTTATTTAAAGTATTCATGATAATGTGTGTTTAAGGGTTTGAGTAATTGGTATGCCCCAGTTGTGCTGCTACCCCTAAAACTGCACTTCCGAAATTACGTAATCGGCTACGCAGGTCTACGTTATTAGATTGTATTGATAGACTTGAATTCGGTTAATACCCAACTCCCCTCTTGATGGATAATGGAACCTAATTCATCAACAAACTGACACGTTTCTAAATTATCCAAACGGTAATCAATGTGTTTTCTTACACCCCGATAATTACGAGTATGAAATTTATCGACTGCGGCTTTCCGAGCATCAATTCCTTCTAGATTTTCGATTGAAACACCGTAAATTTCCATGTAATCGTCATACCAAGGCATCATAAAAAATGGCTCATGTATTATGGCCTGAAAATGAATTGGAACAGACCGTTTTGCTTGACACGGAAACAAATTATTATCTGGAGATATAAGCACAGAAACATCTAAATCGGTGTTTTTTTCAATCCAGAAATGCATGTTTTCTAAATCTGAATAAACTCGGTTACCAACCATGTATTTATGCTGATAAGCCTCAGGTAAAAACTTTGAGTTTGTAATGGAAAAAAGTAAACAGATAGAAAGGAAAAAGGAAGAAGGGAAAAGGTGTTTTCGAAGTTGAGTGAGTGGTATAAATCCGCTGAGAAACTGGCCCACAAATCCAGCAATCATTATTGAGCTAAACGCCCCAATCCAAACAGTGATTTTAAACCACTGAACTTTTCCTAATTGGTGAATATTCAAATGCTCCAATCCAACCCAATAAACCAACATTCCGAGTAGACCAAAACCGACTAACCCTGGGTAAAATTCCTTGTCGTTTGGTTTCACCAAGAAGTAGGAAATCAAGCCAAGCACAAGTAAACCACCAAACTTAATGTAATGTGTGGTTGGGAAAAGACTGGGTAAATAATGATGATGATTTCTGAAGCGATAGAGAATCTCATAGTACAGTTCTTTATCAAACAGAACACCTTCTGCGAACTGCCGAGAAAAAACAGGAACAAGAATGAACATTGCAATTGCTAGAAAGGAAGCAATCAAAGACACCGTTAACTTCAAATTTCTCTTGACTAATAATTCTATCCCGGTAAGAATGAGAAATAACTGCAACCCTACTAATGGTTGAAAAAGAGCAGCTATACCCAGAATTATTCCCGCAAAAACCATTCTTGACCTTACAAATTGAAGTAAGGCAAATGCTGAAATACTCTTTGCCACGGTGCTTGAAATAAAGCTTCCGTACATAACGTGATTCCCGCCTACAGTAAATCCGTAGAAAACAATAATAGCAAAAACAGGTGCCAGTAAAACAGACCACCGATTAGCAAAAAGCTTCTCGGCAATTCGTGCAAACGAATAAGCGATTAAGGCAATACAAAGAAATGTGAGCACAAATAAGCCCCATTCTAAACCAATCGTTTTAGAAACGACCAAGACAAAATGCTCATAGTAATAACGAACTGTAAAGATGGAATTGGTCGCGTTTACGAAGTAATCGACTGGGTATAATTCAGCATCTAAAAGCTGATAGATTTGCGGTAAATGCTCCGCCTGATCGTTGGTGTTAAATTGATAACCTCGAACCAATAAGAACAGAGCAGCAACAAAACAGGCATACCCTAATAATGGTAAAGAAGTTCCGAAAGGGCGTTGACTCATTCTGCGAGCAAAATTACCGTTAATTTTATGCTGAAATGTACAAGCGGATTCTACTTGTTGAAGACGAAGAAAGCCTCCAGGATATCATTAAGTTGAACTTGGAGCTTGAAGGCTATGAAGTATCTGCTGTAAACAACGGCAAGGTGGCTTTGGAGGAATTTGCTTCAAAACGTTTCGACCTTGTAATATTGGATGTAATGTTGCCTGAGGTTGATGGATTTACAATTTGCCAGACGATTAGGTTGGAAAACACACATGTTCCTATCCTTTTTCTAACAGCCAAAAGCTCTGCAGAAGACCGTGTTTTTGGACTCAAAATTGGTGGAGATGATTATCTCACCAAGCCATTCAATTTAGATGAGTTTTTACTGCGCGTTCAATCACTACTTAAACGTGGTGTCAATACTATAAACCGCACGGTAGATTCTTTTAAATTTGGTAGTTGTAGTATCGATTTTAACTCTTTCACTATAAAAGACCTGACAGGAACTGAGCATCAGTTGTCTAAACGGGAAATGAAACTACTTCGTCTTTTTGTAGAGAGAAGAAATGAGGTTTTATCGAGAGAAACCATTTTAGAGACCGTTTGGGGTTATGATGTTTTTCCTTCTACACGTACCATCGACAATTACATTCTGGCATTCAGAAAGTATTTTGAGAAAGACCCGAAAGACCCTAACCACTTTCTATCTGTAAGAAGTGTTGGTTACAAGTTTGTGGCTTAGTGGTATCTAAAACCAGCAATTCTGTTGTTAGCGTGTCTCAGAACACTCTTACTAAATAGGATCTACATCTGGTAGGAAGAATACTGATCTGAACTCCTTTCTAGAATGCACTTCTTGGATAATTTCGAAAATTCTAGCTTTCCGTTGCTTAATATTTTGTCCGCCCATTTTCAGAATAATGTGCTTGTTGTACTTGTTCCTAACCCGTTGAACGATAGGATATTCTGGCCCTAGAAGTAGCTTATCAGGAATTGGCTCTAGTACATCAGCTAGAGCCTGAGCCGCTTCATCTACTTTATCTCTATCTCTGTGCTTAATGGTAATCTTTATCATTCGGATAAAGGGCGGATATCTGAACGTTTTACGTTGCGAAAGTTCTGCATCGTACATTCCTTCATAATCGTTATGAACAACTTTTTCTATGATAAAATGCTGAGGGTCTGAGGTTTGAATAACCACCAATCCCCTTCTACCCTTACGCCCTGCTCTACCACTTACTTGCGCCATTAGTTGATAAGCCCTCTCGTATGCTCTGAAATCTGGATAATTAAGCAATGCATCGGCATTAAGCACACCAACAAGACCAACATGGTCAAAATCTAAACCTTTGGTAACCATTTGAGTACCAACCAAAATTTGAACCCTCTGATCTTCAAAATCTGAGATAATACGCTGGTAAGAATGTTTGCCTCTTGTGGTGTCTAAATCCATTCTGGCTAATACAGATTCAGGAAAATGTACCCCCAACTCCTCCTCTATTTGCTCGGTTCCAAAACCTTTAGTTTTAAGGTGTGTTGATTTGCATTTAGGGCATATCTGTGGCGCACCGCTTGCATGTCCGCAATAATGGCACCGAACATCCTGACTGTATTTATGGTACGTTAGCGAGATATCGCAATTGATGCAATCTGGCACCCAACCACAATTATTGCACTGAATAAAACTTGAATAACCTCTCCTATTCTGAAAAATGATAACCTGCTGATTTCTGGCTAACGTTTCCTTAATTCTTTGCAGCAATTGGGACGAAAACGGCCCCTTCATAGATTCCGCCTTTCGTTCGATATTCAAATCACATAATTCAATATATGGAAGTTGAATTCCGCCATAGCGCTCGTTAAGTTTTACAAGACCAATCTTCCCTCGCACACCATTATAATATGCTTCAATACTTGGCGTGGCTGAACCCAATAACAGTTTTGCATTTGCCTGTTTACAGAGATACGCAGCTGCATCTCTGGCATGGTATCGCGGTGCTGGATCGTGTTGTTTAAACGTGTGTTCGTGTTCTTCATCTAGAATAACAAACCCAAGACTTTTAAACGGTAGAAAAAGCGAAGAACGTGCACCTATAACTACTTCGTACGGGTTTGATGAAAGCAGTTTATTCCAAACCTCAACGCGTTCATTTTCAGATATTTTGGAATGATACATGCCCACTTTTTCTCCAAAGTGCTTCTGTAATCGCTGAATGATTTGTGTTGTAAGGGCAATTTCTGGCAGCATATAAAGCACCTGCTTTCCGTTGGCAATGTGCTTTTCAATCAGCTCGATATAAATTTCGGTTTTACCGCTACCCGTAACGCCATGAAGCAAGGCTGCATCATTATCCAGCAAAGAGTGACTAATCTCTTCAAAGGCCTTGTCTTGCTTTTCGGTAAGTTTTATTCCCTCCGTAGCCCACGATTCTTGATTAACCAAACGGGCAACCTCAACCAATTCTTTTACAAGGATGTCCTTTTTTACTAATTGTTCAATTGCAGCGGCAGAAATGCCGTTATCCTGAATAAGTACTTGTCGTTTTACAGTACCTCCTTTCTTTGAACTTCTTGAGCATTGCAAAAACTGCATAAGTGCTTCCAGCTGTTTATTCGCTCGTTTAAGAGCAGTAAAAACCTCTTCTAACTTTTCCTTATCCGCTAACCACGCTGCCAAGCGATAAACGATTTCTGTCTTAGGCTTAAACTTCTGCTGTACCTCTTCAAAGCGCATAATTGCGCGTTTATGCTCTAATGTGAGGACCACACGGTGCACATGTGTTTGGCGCATCAGCTTTGCTAAATCTTCTAGCGTCAAAAACTCGCTGTGCTGAAGCGCTTCTAACACATGAAGTTCATCTTCGCTCATTCCATCCGTTTCGCCAAAATAATCTGGATGAATAGCTAAACGACTCTCACTAGAAAGCTTTAATCCTCCAGGAATTGCGGCATTCATTACATCACCCAAATGGCACATGTAATAAGTTCTAATCCACTCCCAAAAATCTATTTGATGCTGATACACAACTGGCGCATCATCCAGCAACTCATCAATGTATTTGGCTTGATGCTGAGTTGGTGGCCTATCGTGTACTTCGAAAATAATTCCGGTGTACAATTTCCTTCTGCCAAAAGGAACTACCACGCGCTTGCCAACTTCTACCTCAGTTTCTAAAACCCTGGGTACACGGTAAGTAAACGTTCCCGCCAGCGGGCGAGGAATAATTACCTCTACAAATATAGCCAAAGAAGACATGGCCGTAAGGTAATATGCATTGCTGAATTGATTACAGCGATTGGGATTTAGAGTGTCATTATCTGGATGCTTCAATGTTTTTAATTAAGGCAGCCGAACCCCGTTACTTGATTCAAACAGACAGTTAATAAATAGCCAATTATGGCTATTGCCTGCAAACAAGTGCTTTCTTAAATTTAACATGATGCATTACGGAGAGAGAATCAAATTATCTAAACGAGAAATAGAAGTTCTCCTTCCAGTTGCTTCAGGCAAACGAAGCATAGATATTGGAGATCTGCTTAGAATAAGCAAGCATACGGTAGATAACCATCGCAAGAATATGCTGCGTAAAACGGGCACTTCTGGCAGCATGCAACTGGTGGCTTGGGCTACTAAAGAAGGGCTATTAGTATGATTAGCACATGGGTTTTGGATTCCTATGGCAGCAAACTCTTCTCTTGAAGCAGTGAATAATCGATACTTTTCAATGAAAAACGAAGACCCAATAATTAAACTGCTGGCTATGATTTTGGCAGCCATCGCAACCGTAGCCATTATGTACTGGTTTAGCGGACCTAGTAATTAAGGCGTTCGCTTATTCAAGCACTCGTTTTTGATTTTCTAAGCCGCTAAAATATCGGCAAGCTTCAAGAAATCTTTATTCACCTTATCATGATGCTTTATAGCCTGCTCAAATGGAGTGTAGCACACTTCATTATTAACTATGCCAACCATAACCGATTGTTTGCCTTGAAGCAAAGCAGTTACCGCTTCATTGCCCAATTGGGAGGCTAGCATGCGGTCTAAAGCAGAAGGATTCCCTCCGCGTTGTTGATGACCAAGAATAGAAACTCGCGTATCGTAATGCGGCAAAGCTTTTACAACCTGTTCAGCTATTTTATACGCACCACCTGCATCATCGCCCTCGGCAACCATAATAATGCTGCTGCTTTTCTTTCTGGTATATGCAGCGGCTAGTTTCTCTATTAGCTGCTCTAAATCTGTATGCACTTCGGGAATTAGAATGGCCGCTGCTCCTACTCCAATACCCGAACGCAATGCTATAAGCCCAGCATCTTTTCCCATTACTTCCACAAAAAATAATCTGTCGTGAGATGCAGCCGTGTCTTTAATCTTATCTACCGCTTCTAGCACATTATTTAAAGCGGTGTCGTATCCAATGGTATAATCGGTGCCCATTAAATCGTTGTCGATTGTTCCTGGTAAGCCGATGAATGGAATATTGAACTCTTCGGTAAATACTTTGGCACCAGCAAAAGTTCCATCTCCGCCAATTGCCACAACGCCTTCAATTCCGTGCTGCTTTAGGTTATCAAACGCCTTTTGTCTACCTGCCTTTGTAAAAAACTCTTTGCTGCGCGAAGATTTCAGAATCGTTCCTCCACGCTGTAGAATGTTCCCTACATCGTCAGAATCAAGCTGCTTAATTTGGTTTTCAATCATGCCTTGATAACCGTGCATAATGCCATATACCGTTAAACCATGATGCAAACAGGTTCTAACCACTGCTCGGATACATGCATTCATTCCAGGTGAATCTCCTCCGCTAGTAAAAACTGCAATAGATTTCATAGAGGTTGTTCCTAGTTTATTCGAGAATGTAAAAATGAACTACTTTTTGTAGTACGAAGCGGTTTGAGAAGCACAGCTTTGGTTGGATAAAACAACATCTTGTCGAAATAAAGTTATGCGAAAAAGCCTGCCTTAAGCAGGTCAATCCGCCAATCCGGCTTTAAACAACTTCTTAAGCTGGGTTTACAACTTGACAACCTCAAAAGGCACTTTCACTACCTGTTTAAAAGATATTCCGTCTTCAATGTTATCCTCGTCATCAGATTCACATATCCAACGCACTGTAAACTGACTTCCTGATTTATTCAACTCATCGAGGCAATTAAAAATTGCCATTAACCGAATAAATGAACCTGTGTTATAATAGTCTAAAGCAACATCAAAATTACATGCCCGATTCAAACCAATTGCATTGGCTCTCAACCAATCTATAACTGGTTGGTAAAATCCTTCGGTATTTTCTGGCATAGACCTTCCTTTGACAACGAACAAATCTTGCTGTAAATCGAACTTAATCTCTGGAGAGACATCTGTACTTTCAATGTATAAGGTTGTATCCATATAAACGATGTTCTAACTAATCAACGGAGATTTCATCAAGATGTTCCACCGAAAATGGTCTTTTTACGATTTTAGACGAGGATCTAGTGCATCCCGTAACCCCTCACCCAATAGGTTATAAACCGTTACGGTGATGAAGATTGCAAATCCAGGGAAAATTACGAGCCACCAAGCTTGGAAAGCTTCTCTACCAGAACTGAGCAAAGAACCCCATGTAACTACGTCTGGCGGAACGCCAACTCCTAAGAAAGAAAGGCTAGACTCAATAAGAATGGCGGCAGCTACACCAAAGGCAATTGCCACAAACGCTGGTGCCACTCCATTTGGCAAAGCATGCTTAAAAATGATTCTTGCTTCGCTAAAACCAAGTGACTGACCTGCCTGAATGTATTCCAAGTTTCGAATCTTCAAGAACTCTGCTCTAGTAAATCTTGCAATTCCTGTCCAACGTGTTAAACCAATAATTAGCATGAGGTTTACAATAGATGGCTTGGCCACCGCAGCGATTGAAATAATCAAAATCATTCCAGGAATGGAGATTAAAATTTCAATCATTCTAGAGATAATTGAGTCTACTGGAATGTTGGTTTTGCTTTTTAGTAATGGCAACTTACCTAACAATTTCCCAAGTAGGTTGAAGACGAAAAGAACCACTCCGAAAATCAATACACTAAGTGCTAACTGCAACAGTATGTCTAACCCAGAAGTTCCGATTGCGTCTGAAAGTACATCGCCACGAATCATAAATCCGTAGTAATAGGCCATTACAACACCTATTAAGAACACCCAAAACTGCCCCCTAGTTGTTATCAACTTGTTGTCTCCAAAATATCCGGCCAATGCACCCATAACCAATCCAATTAGGGTTGCGATTCCCATAGATAGAATACCGATAGTCAACGAAATTCTGGAAGCGTGAATCAATCCTGAAAGAACATCCTCTCCTTTCTTATTGGTTCCTATCCTATGTCTAAATCTGCTTGGTATTTCCACTATTGCCCCAGATTTATCCTTGAAAAATTGTTCTCCTGAAGGCGACCGATAATCTGAGTTTAGAAAGTCGGATTTATTAGGCGCGTATGGAACAGGCGCCCAAATCACGCTTTCCAATTCCATCTGTTTCCACTTGGCAATATCGAGCTGAATTTTCTTTACAGAACCATCCTCTAGAGGTAATTCGTAGTTGTTCTTAAAAGAAAATGCAGGAAATAATGTGTGCCCCTCGTACTTGGCATATAGCGGCTGATCGTTGGCTATAATTGGAGCAAAAATGGCAATCATTGCTAGGGCTCCAAGTACCCACAAAGAGAAGTACGCTGGCTTGTTCTTCTTAAACTGTGCCCAAGCGTACGCCTTAAAACTAAACGACTTATGTTCTTCCTTTCCGCTCATCTATTTGTACGTGATTCGTGGATCAACAACCGCATAGAGAATGTCTGACACTAGATATCCAATTAGCGTAAGTACACCTGTAATGGTAAGAACCGTAATAATCATTGGGTAATTCTGATTAACAATGGCGTTAAACACTTCGCTACCCATTCCTGGGATTGTAAAGATTACTTCCAGAATTACTGAACCACCAATTGCAACTGGGAATATGTTTGCAAACACTGTGATAATTGGAAGCAAGGCATTTCTCAATCCGTGCTTATAAATTACCGTGTTCTCAGAAAGTCCTTTGGCACGTGCCGTTCGAATATAGTCTTGGTTGACAATCTCCAACATTGAAACACGCATGGTTCTAGAAAGGAACGCAAATGAGCTATAGGTGTATGAGATAATTGGCAGTACCAAATACTCTGCTCTTGCCCCCCAAACATCGAAGATTGTTGCGTCTGGCGCAAACCCTCTAACTGGCTCTACACCAGAAGCTGGGAACCAGTGCAACACATCGGGGTTTGCGAAGGTCATCAACAATAAGGTAGCCAACCAGAAGCTAGGTACCGAGTACAGAACGAATAAAACAACGGTTGTTATTCGATCAAACCGTGAACCTTTATTAACTGCAGCTTTTATACCCAAGGGAATACTTACGATGTACCCAAGCACAACGGAAATCATGGTAAAGAAAAAGGACCAGAATATCTTTATGGAGATAACTTCTTGAATAGGCATTTTGGTAGTATAACTGGTACCAAAATCGCCTCTAATTACGCCTCTACTAAATTTAGAACCTGAACCAGTTAACCAATGTCCATCACCAAAAATCCAACGATGATATTGATTATTTGGATAATAGTTAAGAGCAGGAACATACATTTTCCAAGGTGTTGCAGTGGATTGCACCTCCGCAAACTTGGCTTTTGCGATATCTAGTTTGTCGTTTAGTTTGACCATGTATGGTGCTTCATACAAGGCCGATAATTTTTCAAACTTGGCCTCAATTACCACTGTACTATAAGAGGCTTTTAAGGAAGATGACTCGAAATAACTTTCGTTCATGTCTTCCTTCACTTTATCTAAAGGAAAACCACCAGCCATAGAACTGTCAATTTGAATCCCAGAATGAGCCTTATTCAAATCATCAAGAGACGCAAATAATGCACTAATTGCCGGCCAATTGCCGTAAGTATTAGTCAGCCTAGATAACGACTCTCTTTCGTTACGATCGTAGATTTTATACAGTGTATCACATTGGGCAAGCGTGTTTAGACTCACATAGAAAATTGGTAAATCGAGACCTAACTTCTTACTCCAGAATTTCTTCTGTTCAACTTGATTAGCGGTTTGAGAACCTATCTCTCCCCCTGCCTGAGCCGCAACTACCATGCGTTCAACTGGATCACCTGGTGCTGAAACCATAATTACAAACCCCAAGAGGGTAATTGCAACTAGTGTTGGGATGAACACAAAAACTCTACGAAGTATATACTTGAGCATGGGCCTGTCTAAACTGTATTATCAGTTTGCTTCTGCTGCTGGGGCAGAAATGGCGCCATTAGCTAGCAATCTTAGGTTGCTGATTATAACACCCGGACGCTCGAAATACATATCTGCATTACCAAATCGTTTGTGTATTACGTTTCTTCTAGTAGATGCAAAAAAGAACACATAAGGCTGCTCATCGTACACCTTTTCCTGAAGTCTTTTAACCATTGGATGTCTCAAATCAGTATCAATTGTGTACTTAATTGAATCAATAAGAGCATCGGTACTTGCATCTCCAAAGCCAGTAAAGTTTGAACCTTTAGATGCCCAAGACTCCGTGTGCCAAATTTGTGTAAAATCTTCTGGTGCAGAAGAACCAGCCCATGCTGCCAACATGGCATCAAACTTATGATTACGAGCTCTGTCATAATGAACAGCAAAATCTAGTGGCGTAATGTTGCATTTCACTCCAGCTTCATACAATGCTTCAGCAATCATTTGTGCTTGATCTCTCCAAGTAACCTGAGTGGTCATATAATGAAGGTCAAATTCAAAAGACAGCTTTTCCCCATCAACAATCTTGTCAACAATATTGTCACCATCAGTATCGGTCCAACCAGCTTCCTCAAGTAAAGCCTTTGCACCTTCAAGGTCTCTATCAATTAAGGAAAGGTCAGTGTTGTATTCTTTTTTAAGTGGAGAAACAGGTCCAACCATTCGCTTGTTCTTCCCTTTATTCAATACAACATTCATTTCATCAACAGAAATAAGCATAGCAATAGCACGTCTTACTCTTTTATCATCAAAGAACTTCTTGTGCTCAATTCCATCTGGACGACAGTTGAATCCTAGATAAGAGTAGTTGTAGGTGTTGGTAAATCTTGAATGGTAGTTGTTGTTGAAGTTTTGGTCGTCTTGCAACTCCATCATCTTCTTGGTGGATAAATAAGTAGATGCATCCAAAGCCTGCGTTTTAAACTCAAGTGCTTGAGAGTTAGGGTCTGTGTTTATTTTGAAAATAATCCGCTCAGGATAAGACGTTTCGTACGCTGTAGGATTAGTCAAGTCTTGCGTGTAGTGACCCTCTTTTCTAACAAGTGTAAAAGACTGACCTGGTTTCCATTCTGAAAATCTGTATTGCCCCATTCCAACCAAAAACTCTGGTTTTCTACTGTACTTAGCATCGTTAAACTCTGTTGCCCAAGTATTAAGAGCTGCCTCAGAGTTAGTATCGAATTTAGAATCGTCAAACTGAGCAAACGAATAACTTCTCATTGTCTTGCTTGGATCCCAGAAGGCCTCTTGAAGAAGCGGGTAATCTGTGAGGAAGAAAATGTTGTGAATGTATTTCTTCTTCATTTTAAGTGTGAACTTTCTTGGGTTCTCAGCATCGATAATAATCGCTTCTAAATTCTCTAAGTAGGGCTTAGCATGAGGATTATTTGTTAAGGGACATTTGTTTGCCATAAATGTGAAGATTACGTCTTCCATAGAAAGCTGCGCTCCGTCATCCCACTTTGGATCATCTCTTAACTCGTATGTAAAAGACAATTCATCTTCAGAAATTACAGGCCAATCTTTTACAACGTCTGGACGTGCATCTAGATTAATAATGTCACTAGACATGATGTACTTCTGAGTATATCCGTGTAAGAACGTTTTAGAAGCAGAGTTACCGTTTGTAGGGTGCATGTCATCGGGTTCACCGATAAAGTGATAAACAACCGTGTTCTCATCAGACCAAGTTGGGTCAACTTCGGCAGCATCATCAATCTTAACGTAAGTAAGTGTGCCAACTTCCGCAATTGCGTCATCGCTAGTTGCGCCTCCTTCAGAAGTACTTGAGTTGCTACCGCAAGAAACAAGGCCAAACATTGCGCTCCCCAAGAAGGCTAATGCTGCAAACGATTTTCTATTCTCTTTTCTATACATAGATGTGTTCTGATTATTAAGGTGTGCAAATATAACATTAGGCGGTAATTTCAATCAGAATTTGACAAGTCGAACAAGGTTTGAAAGTGATTGAAATTTTGATGCTTTTTCTGTTGGCTGGAGGAAAACTATTTATACTTTTGCACCCCGCTCTCAAAAAAGGTGTTTAGACGCCTTTTAGAAATTGGTTCTTTTAAACATGGAGAGGTGGGTGAGTGGCTGAAACCGCATGTTTGCTAAACATGTGTACGAGTGATCGTACCGGGGGTTCGAATCCCCCTCTCTCCGCCACAAGATATTGGGATGGTTTCCCAGATGCAATTGCAAGCATTGAAAGCCGGAAATTTTTTCGGGGTGTAGCGTAGCCCGGTTATCGCGCCTCGTTTGGGACGAGGAGGTCGCAGGTTCGAATCCTGCCACCCCGACAAAAAAGGCCAACTTGGTTTACCTCGTTGGCCTTTTTTATTACAATGTCACTTTCCCAAAAGGTGACAACCGGTCGCGTAGCTCAGCTGGATAGAGCATCTGCCTTCTAAGCAGACGGTCCCAGGTTCGAATCCTGGCGCGATCACTTGATAATCAAGCAGTTACACCGAAATACGGAGTGACTGCTTTTTTATTTTTAAGTGATTTGAAAGCGTTTAACCTCTACTCTATTTATTTACAGAAGTGCTTGATAGCCTTGTGGACTCGTTCGAATCCAAGTTTACCTGCCTTTTATCGGTTTCGGGTGGCAGCCATTGGCAATGGAGACCGACTTGGCCCTTACAGCCAAGAAGCCAGTTCTGTGGCACCCTGAACTTGTTGAACAGTAGCATTCATTGTCTCTTCCTAAAAAGGTTGGCTTTTTTAGGAAGAGACACTTCAATAAACAACAAAGCGTTGATGAAACAATCCTTTTTCAGAATTGAACTCTACCAGATATAAGCCACTATCATACTCGGAGATATTTAGCACCGCACCAGCTCCTTGAATTACGGATTGGTATACCCGCTTACCGCTTGTGTCAAAAACGGATAGATCTCCTGCCAGATTAGACTCCGCTAGATTGATAAACAATCTGTTTGATGCTGGATTTGGATGCAGCTGAATGAAAGCGTTCTTATACTCCCCTAGTCCTACTTCGCAAAGAGCTTGGTCTATCTCAACATCACCGAATTCGTAATTCAACCTTGCCTCTACTGTTTCTGGTCCTTCAGGATAAAACCATGCGTTTAATGAATCTGTGGCCGTTCCGTACAGAACATCATAGCTCACTAAACAAGAATATTCGCCTGATTGAGATTCTAGCGCACTAATAAATTGCAATTCTGAGTTCGTTTCTCCAACGAGTTCTACGCCATCTTTACTCCACTGATACGTTACAGGATAAGATGTGGTAATAGATAGCGTCAAATTCTCTCCAGGGCAAATGAGTGTGTCTCCTCCGGTCTTGGCTATATCTGGGTACATGTATCGTCCTAAAATACATCTGTGGTCGCTGAATTCGGACAAATCCCACAGCACTGGGTCCAGGCTTCGCATGGTGATTACCTCATTTGTAATGGTGGTTGGAACTAGGTGTGTTCTATCTCCCCAAGCGTGGTCAATTATTAGTCCGAAATCATCATTGAAATTAGATTCATAAAAACCAATATGTTCTGGAATAATAGGATTCATGGTGTCTAAAAACGCTCTGTAATCCATATCAGAACCTGTTGGCTCTGTATTGAAATCGCCTCCAAAAATCACAGCTTCTCCTTCGGGAATTTCCAAATCTGAAATGAAATCTCTGATTTCGGCCATTTGGGTTCTTCTGGCAAAAATATCGTCCTCTTGACCTCCCGCATCCATGTGCGTTCCAAATATATGATAGAACTTACCAAGCTTATTCACCTTGGCATACTTTACTCCTTTATTGGCCAGGCAATCTTGGGCTGCTTGTCCGCATTCGGCAAAATCTATTTCGTCTTCAACTTCAATTGGCCAACGACTAAAAATCATAACGCCACCATTTGTAGGTATTGGTATTAAACCTGCTGCGTTTAAAATTTCCGTGCGATAAGGAAAACCAGCGGCTTCCATTGCAGGAACTAAATCTTCTTCTCTAGGAACATCATCAAAGACTTCTGAAAAAACTACTACATCTTGATAAGGGGAAATTTGAGCTGGCAACAACGCTCCACGATCATCTGCTTGTGGCATCCCAGAAATGCCAAACGTGATCATTTGAATATTGTAATACATGGCGTTAACCACATTGGGATTTTCAAAATCAGTTTGGTCAATTTCGTAAATAGGCAAATCGTGTATTGCAAATCGGACGTTTCGATCCATATTGGAATCGTCATTATCAGCCTTAAACTTTAGCATTACGTCTTTACCTGCCAAGGTTGTTTGTATTTCATGAAACACATCATCATTGAAAAATGGAACAGAAAACAAATCGCCAGCAATGGTAAAGTCCATGGTGCTACCACCTATAACTCCCGCAACTCTTAGCTTAATGGTAAGCGTATTGAATTCTCCGATGAGGTCAATATCGTAGAAGGCTGTATCCCCTTCGGGAACCGCTGTATTTGAACGGTTAACTGTTAAAACTTCTTGGCCTGTAGTTTCTAACCAACCTCTAACAAGTGAATCGCCTACTTCCCATTCTTCGGTGGCAACAGTGAGTGTACCAGATTGAGTTACGGCAACATCAAAATCTTGCCAAGTACTATTTCTAACAAATATTGTTGATTGTGATAATGCTTGTGAGGCAAAACCAGCTACAATAAGTAATGAAAAAATAAGACGCATAATGTGAGGTTGGTGGTGAGTAACGAATATACAACACATAAAATGCAATGCGTGCATTCTAAAAAAACTCAACCCCAATTCGTCTATTAACTAGAAACGGGTTAACGAATTACAACCGGTTTTACTACACGGTTTTCACCATCCAACATTTCAACCAAGTACAATCCAGAACGCAAGAAGGACACATCTAAGAAACCTCCAGAATCTACAGATGTAAGTTCGGTAATTCGCTTTCCTTCCAAATTCATAATTGACACTTCAATCTGTCTAGCGTTCTCAAAACTTAATACACCTGATGCATTTGGGTTTGGATAAAACGAAAGCGGCATTTCTCTGCTTACAGAACCGATTCCAACATCAGAGGAACAAAAGTCTGCCATGGTATCAAACCATAATTTGGAAAAAAGAATACTGGGAGAAGCGCAAGCAAAATGACCAATGGTTGAGTCCCTCTCAATTACTTGAATATCTGCGGCTCCCGCAGCTATCATGTATTCAGATGCTACAATGGTGTTTAAATAAGTTACTTCTTCATCGCTTCGGCAATAATTGAACATTACAGGGGCTTGCGGCACCCACTCGTAGACATCATTATCCCTAAGGGCAATCTGCGCTGGGTGCTGTGGGTCAGAAAAGAATGCATCTTGGTAATCTTGCTGAAAAATCAATCTCGGAACACTCGGCATTGCGGCATTTAAATCGCCCATGTTAGAGTTACCATCCAATAATGGCGGCAAGGTTACATCATAAGGTGAAACATAGATCTCTTCAATATTATCATACAAATTTCCGTAAACATGCTGATACGATTGAATGAGATACGGCAAATATCCAGGTTGTGCGTAAGGCTCAAAAGATGCCACCATATCTAATTGCTCGCCAGACATATCGTAAGGACCGCTCCCTGGAGCGGATGCTGTCACAGTAAATTCTGAACTTAATTCTTCCTGAATTTTTCTGTGGGTAGCCATAACCGAATGTCCACCTTGCGAATACCCAACGAGAAAAAGCTGGTCGTTTAGTTCGAGTTGTAAATCGTCACAAATGGTTCTGCAAGCACGCATTAAATCAATAGAAGCTGTTGCTTCAGACTCGGCATGCTGGTACGGATGAATACCCGGAGATAATCCTAGTCCCAAATAATCTGGTAGGCACATGGCATAACCGTGCGTGGCTGTCATAACGCCTAAATTCCATTCGCCATTTAAATAGTAGAAAGTGCTGTTCTTTTCAACCTTGGTTCCATGCAGATAAGACATCATAGGCATGGCACATGTATCCCCTGTTGGTAAACAGATTAACCCAGATGCAGTGGTTGGTGTTCCATCAACATTTGGAGTGACATAAACCACTCTATGTATATCTACTTCATAATTGATAGGAAGTATACCTGGAGGGATTCCGTTGTCCGAAAGAAGTTCATCGATTTCCTCAAAATTGAGATGTAAAACAACAGTATCTTCTACAATAGTTCCTTGTGCAAGGCTATAAGTAGCAACGGAGGCAAATAGAAATAATAGGGCAAGGATTTTATTCATACTTCAAATGTAAAATTTCCAATGCAAGCATTGGAAATTTTACTGACACTTGGTCAAGTAAACCATTTCACCGCTACATTTGAGTCAAACATCAACTCCCTATTTATGAAATTCACAGTTACTATTCTCGTTTCCCTCTTCACAATGTCGTCTCTTCTGAGCTTTGGACAGATTACAATTTTGAGTTCCGACTTAACTGCAATTGGTGATGAAATTGTTAGGTATTCGGATACCATTCCAACGTACGGTCCAGGCTCTGAAGGGCCTAATCAGCTTTGGGATTTTTCGGCAGCTATAAATGACGAAGCTGCTACAACCAACGTAGTTTCTGTTGTTTCGACTCCTTACAATTCAGCTTTCGGGAGCTCAGATTACGCAATGACTGGAGCGACCGACTCATACCTCTTCTTTACCCACAATAATGTTTACATGGGAACTGATGGAGCCGCTGGAGATTTACTAGAAACCGGAGAAATCATTGAAGCTCAATTCTCGGATCCATTAGTACTTCACACCTTTCCAAGGACCTACAATTCCAGATTTGACGACATATACAGTTTCACTGCTGAGGCTGACGGGGCAGCATTTGGAGTTCATAGAATAAGGATAACTCACACTGGACAGGTTTTCGACACCACGGATGCCTACGGAACCCTTATCACTCCTACTGGATCTTACGATGCTTTGCGCGTACAAACCATTGATTACACCACCGATGTAATTGATGTTCAATTACTTCCATTCCCCGCTTTTTGGACTCCATTTACTACAGTGCAAGACACCTCCGTTACATATAGCTGGCATGCAAAAGAAGAAATGCTAGCAATTGCTGAGTTCACGTTTGACAGTATCGGGAATCCCGCACGCTTCACCTACTCCTCTGTTCCTCCCGTTAGCAGTGTTGGTATTAATGATGTAGCATCAACCAAACTTGTGATTTATCCTCAACCTGCCATTGACAACGTTTGCCTTGGTGGTTTAGATAAAAACAAGACGTATCAGACTGAGACGTTTGCTTTAAACGGCAAAAGCATACAGCACAATCAACTCATTGCAGACTGTCTTGATGTATCGGAATTAGCTCCAGGAATGTACATGCTTGGCTTAAGCTCAAGTGATGGTACTTTTAGAGAGACCATAAAATTTATTGTTCGATAAACAAGAGAGACTTTCTACCGATTCCTGTCTAGAAAGACATCAACTCTTGTCTTTACATTCTTTCGAATATCCATGTAGAATAGACCATAATCTGCTACATGCAGGTTCTTCACTAGCCTAAACCACGGTGCTTTGGTTTCTACCCACAGCACATTTCCACCAATATTTTTAATCCTTACGGATATTCTTCGTTTTCTAATCTTTTTCGGATTAAAGACCACCGTGCTTTCATAGTCTGTTTTAACCACTTGATTAGTGTCTAAGGTCCAAGTTAGTGGATTCACGCTCTGTGTGGTTTTATGCCAATCTCCATCAGGAATAAAGCCGTCTTTGTAACTCATCCAAGAAATCAAGCAACCTGTTTCTTCCGCCTTAGAACACATTTTCAGATTAGAATACATTCCCTCATTCACGGTATAACCAATAATGTAGGCCACCACCAATCTGTCCTTTAAATCAGTTGTGTCTACCATCTCTTGTAGCAACCTTCTAGTATGATGGGTGCCCTGACTGTGCCCCGCAATAATAAATGGTCGACCATTATTGTAATTATCGAGAAAATGAATGAAAGCACGTTTAACATCTTGATAGGCAAAGTCAAGTGCTTTATCACCATCTACAGAGGGTTGGTAAAACACTTTTATTATAGCCTGACGATATCTTGGTGCGTAAACTCGACATGAAGCATTAAACACGCTGGATTGTAATCGAACAGGGTATTTATCCACCTTTCGGTTGATCTTTTTCATATCCAAGCCTGCATTCCATAGTGGGCCACGCTGATAAACAGTAGGATGCACGTAAAAAACATCTATCTGTTTAAGGCTATCACCTACCCAAGTTTCACCATCAGGAAGAACATCGGCCACATCGTTTCTAAATGGCAATGCACTCCATGAATCTAGGGCAGCATAATTAGGTATGTCAGGATGATTTTCAGTATCAAAAGACGTGTTTTGCGGGAAGGAATTAACTGGCATCAAGCCAGCCAGCAACCCAATAAAAACTAAGAATATCGAGGTTCTCAAACCGCAACTTTCCGCAAAGACTTGCTAATCGATTCAGATGCCTCAATCTGAGAAATGAACTGATCTATTACAACGGTAGTAAGCAAAGGGTTTACCATGTGATATAGATGTTCTCTAAACAAATCTCGCTCGTCTTTATCGGTTATATCAATTACTTGAGCGTGGCTTCTATCATAAACCCGAGAGACATACTTAGCCACTCCGTCACGCTCACTTTTAAGAATGAGAATTGGAATATTGTGGGCTTCCATGTTTGGAAATTCTGTTTGTTTATCAAGCTTCTTGGACTCAATTAAAGCCGAATGCGTTTGAATAACAAAAATTTTAGCAGGCAATCTATTTAGCGCACGCTCAATGGGAATTCTATTCAAGTGAGGTAAAGAGCCTAAACTGCTCATAAGTGTTAGAATTCGAGCTTTGGTAGCTTTCCATACTCGCTCTCTAATGGAGCTTTCCTTACTTATTAACCACTTACTCATAGAGATGCCTCTATTTCTAACTCCTACGTTAGAATCCCACGGAACTATATGTCTAGCTGCATAAAACACACTTTTCTCGGCAATTCCTTGCCCTGATGGTAAAATCACGTTGTCTAAAAAGCCTATAAAAGCATGTTTGGCTTCTTCACCAAAGAAAGGGTTAGCTCCTATTCTTCCTTTTAGGTACTTCTGAATACCAGGCAATTCATCAAACATCTGCTCCATCATCATAAAATAGATGTTACCCATGGAATGATCGAATAGATAAACGGGATGGCCTAATTCACCAAAATGCGCTATAACTTTATCTATATTTCTAACAATATGATTTGAATATTCCTTTATTGGCAAATCGTTTGGCACGGAGCCGTAATGCATAGCAGCAGCTATATACTTCTTAGTGGGAATTGCGGTTAGCAATCCATCATATGAATTAAGTCCAAGAAAGCCATGCACAAGTACAACCACGGGCAGTTTAGTTCCTTTGAATTCTTTGTAAGGCTTTGGTAAGTCAACTGTTATTCGACTAGCACCATATGGGGTTTCTCTTTCTAGTGTAATCTTTGGCCAGGTTAGCGCTCTATCGTCAATGAATACTTTCAGACGCTCTTCCGCTTTATCCATAAATCGCAAAAAACTAGGGCTTTCATCCGCCTTTCCCCACCGATAATACAATCGAGCAAGAGCTCTACGTTTTTCCGCTTTGGTTGCTAAAAATGCAATTCGTTTAGTCTTCGTAATGAAGTACGGAGTAAGAGTAAGCTCCTTTTCTTTTCTATCAGTTACTATACAACCAATTTCCTTTACATCGAATGCATCGGAAAAGCGTGTTATACCTGCAACTCTACCACCTGTATCCGTGGCAATAAACATGTAATCCAGCCCTTCTTTGTCTTGCAATTTAAGGTACTCGCTGAGCTTGGTGTTCATTTCGGCACTATACTCCTCCATATTATCCCGATTGAGGGATCTACCTAAAATTTGGTCTTTTGTGATTTTCCCAGAAGCTAATAGTTGCTTGAGAAAGCTTATAGCATCGGTAACATCAGACATGCCACGCTGCCGACTTAGTTTTGAATTTACAAAAGTGTACCGAATGTTTTCGGGTCTACTCAGCTTGTCGTAATGATCTAAAATGTATTGGTAGGCTCCAGAGGGGGAAGTACCATGAGAAAGCCCAGCTAAAAACTTTTCTCCTTTACGTGTGCCTTCATTAGCATGCCTAATAAAATCTAGGCCAACAGCCTCGTCAAATGTTTCCTTAGTATGAAAATACTCCGCAGATGGCGCCACATAAGGACCTGCATACTCTGGCACAATGTCTAAACTCTCCTTTCTCCTGCTCTTCTTCATTCTCTAAACTGGCACTCCGTAAAACTCAAATCTACACAGTGTAAACCACAATTGATAACTGAAAGGGCTCAGTTTGTTAACAAAAGAGCAGCATTAAACTGTTTACTTTTGAGGCTGATTTGCAAGGATTTTTTCCGCAGCTGAGATCCAAGCTTCCGCTCCACCTTTTACGTATCCTGTAGAACCAATCTTTCCGAAGTTAATCTCACCACCCTTTTTAGAGGGGTTTACAAACCAAACCGTAGGATAGCCACGAACTCCGAACATGCGCTGCATATTCATGTTCTGTGTTTTAATTGCCTCATCTTGTGCCGTTCTTCTAGGAAAATCTAACTCCATCAAAACAACATTTTCATTTGCCCATTTTGCAAATTCAGGTTTAAAGAATGCCTCTGCTTGCAGACGTTTGCACCAACCGCACCAATCGCTGCCGGTAAAAAACATCAGCAATGGCTTCTTCTCAGCAATAGACTTATCTACGGCTTCTACCAAGTTGGTATTCCAATCTGATTCAGTTTTGCCGTCTTGGGCAAACAAATTGATGCTTACAAGCATCGCAATAACTAGGGTTAAACTCTTCATGACACGAAACTAGGATTTTGTGATTAAACGTGAACAAGCAACTTACGTTGTTTTTATTGTTTGGCAAGCGACATTGCATAAAGCGAGCCAAACACAAAAACTAAATGTATTCAAGCCGACTTCAGAAACACTTTAAGTTTTCATTTAAAACGTAAAGCCTAAAACTTCTTCCAAAGCGAAGCCAAGCCGCCAAGAGACAAAGCAGAAACTGTGGCTAGAACTCCACCAAACAGGAGGTTTCCGTAGATAAATGAGCCCGTTGCAAATAGCGCTGAATACACCACCACACATCCAAGAAACATTCCAAAAATTTGTAGCGGAAGATTGCCTACTGCCACAGAGTTTTCAGAACGATAATCCTTCCAACCTACGGTAGGGTTAACATGCTCGCA
The DNA here is from genome assembly GCA_047614525.1 of Bacteroidia bacterium. Classification (GTDB taxonomy): domain Bacteria; phylum Bacteroidota; class Bacteroidia; order UBA10329; family UBA10329; genus UBA10329. The sequence goes on from JBLHEU010000002.1 coordinate 24,879, forward strand.
AAACCGCTCTAACGTTTCTTTAGATTCTGGTTGGGTTAAAAACGTCACTATCAACCATCCGATTGTGGTTATTCCAACTCCTGCTACAAGTTTCCAATGACCAGCAATCTCAATCAACTCCATTTTTGGGTTTATCACTTCAAAGAAAATGGCTACAAAAAATGAAATGACCATACCGCTTATTTCGGTCCAAGCATTTATTCTCCACCAAAACCAACGCAGAATAAAAATGGCACCCGTCCCTGCTCCTATCTGAAGTAAAATGCCAAATGCTTGTAACGCATTGGTTAAAGCAAGCGCAAAAAGAGCCGCAAAAAGCATTAGGAAAACGGTTGATAATCTTCCAACCATAACCAACTCTTTCTCCGTGGCATCTGGTTTAATAAAGCGTTGATAGAAATCATTTACAACATATGAACTACCCCAATTAAGGTGTGTAGAAATTGTGCTCATAAATGCTGCAACTAAGGAGGCGATAACCAATCCAAGGAGGCCGGCTGGTAGAAAAGTTAACATAGCTGGATAAGCCAAGTCATCATTTATCAAGTCTGGGCTAATGTGCGGAAATGCCTCTTGAATGCTATCCAAATTTGGAAATACAACAACAGAACATAACGCGATAACAATCCACGGCCACGGACGTAAAGCGTAGTGTGCAATATTGAAAAGCAAGGTTGCTCCCATGGCATTTTGCTCATCTTTTGCCGCCAACATTCGTTGTGCGATGTAACCGCCACCTCCGGGTTCTGCTCCTGGGTACCAAACGCTCCACCATTGCACAGCCAACGGTAAAATCAGTAACGGAATTAGGTTTTCGGTATCAGAAAAATCAGGTAGGAAATTGGTTAATGAAGCAACTTCCGCATTTGCCAGTAAGGCATCCAATCCACCAACCTGAGGCAGGTCAAGAATAACGTTAGCTGCCCATACAGTTCCAATCATTGCTAAGATGAACTGAAAAAAATCGGTAATCAAAACACCTCTCAGTCCGCCAATTGAACTATAAACCACGGTTACAACACTTGTAATCAATAGTGTTTCATAGCTAGACAGTCCGAGCATAACGCCACCAATCTTTATAGCGGCTAAACACACCCCAGCCATAACTAAAACATTGAAAACTACGCCTAAGTAAATTGCTCTGAAACCACGAAGAAAAGCTGCGTTTTTACCACCGTATCTAATCTCATAGAATTCTAAATCGGTGAGTACGCCAGACCTCCGCCATAACTTGGAATAAACAAATACTGTTAGCATTCCCGTTAGGAGAAACGCCCACCAAACCCAGTTACCAGAAACCCCATTTTTCCGAACAATATCTGTCACCAAATTGGGTGTGTCGGCAGAAAACGTGGTTGCTACCATCGAAATTCCGAGCAGCCACCAAGGCATGTTTCTTCCAGATAGAAAGAACTCGGCAGAGCTACTGCCAGCTTTTCTTGAGACTACGATTCCGACAATAAGGGAGACGATGAAGAAGGCCGCGATGATGGACCAATCGAGTGTTGATAATTGCATGCTGAAAATTAGCCCTATCAATGGCTTTGTTTCAGAACCTATTCATTAAAGTTTCAACAGTTGAAAGGGAATAAAAGACACTGGCTTATCGTCCAACTCGCCCCCTTAATTTAGATTTCAACATTTCGTTAAGCGCCATTAGCTCCTGTTGTGCACCTTTGGTAGGGTCAGATGCTGGAGCTTTATAAACCTTCCCGTCAGGGTCGATTATGAAGAATAACGGTAAACTCTTTACATCATAATCTTCAATAACCGAACTTGCAATGGCAACTCTTCCGAATTCCCAATCAATCTCCATCTTTTTCTGAATGCTAAGCATTTCCTCTTTTGAATTTCCTACGCAAATTGTCAAAAACCGAACGTTGGCGAAGTCATTTTTGAGACTAGGAATAACGTTGGTTTCTCGCTGACAATAGGAATTTGAAACATCTGTCAATTCAAGAAAAACATAGCCTTCATGTAGGTCAGAAAGTTGCCTTCTTTCTCCTTCAACTCCATAATAAACAATCTCTGGAGCCATGCTGCCAACTGTCAATTTCTCAAACTTATCCGCTGTGTTTTTTGCAGCTTGACTTATGTATGAATTGGAAGACAAGCCGCCAAACATTCTGAGTTCAGCAATCAGTTTTGTTCCATCAACACTTTTATGAGCAACTAACTCCTTTACAGCATTAATCAACATTAATCTTCTGAGGAATGTGTCCTCAAATTCAGAATCCTCTGCTAATATCCTATCCAACTTGGCAAAAACTTCTTTCCCTTTCAAGATTCTCTGAGTATCTTCAAATCGATTAACCATCAACGTATTAAAAACTTTTCCTTGATAAAACTGAATGGCAAAATCGATGAAAGCTGGGTTTGTTGGTTGACCTTTTTTTCCTTTCAGATACTTAGTGAAAAGCTTGTCTCTATCTGTAAGAAATATCTGTTCAACACCAGCCAAAGAATATGCGATGTAATCCTGTACAAAAGGCTCAGCTCTCGCGAAATAAATCAAGACTTTCTCATCAAACTTGACTAATTCTTTCGCCACAATCTTTGGGCTTCTACGTTGAACCAAAACTGGATAAAGTCGTTCCAGAAATTGGTCAATAGAATCGTTAAAAACGACTATCTGGTTATTAAGTTTAGCCAGTTTTCCGCCAGTAAATTTTGGGAGAAAGAAATTGCGTTCGTAAAACCCTCTAGGCTTTTTAGGGTCTTGCTTTGGTGGAACAAAGCTCAGTTCCAAGTCCTTGTCTCTTTCGATGAAGAAATCGGCACAGTCTAAACCAACCTGCAGAAATGCATATTGTGTTCCATTTGGCAGAACCTTGAGTTCAAAACTACCATCAACATCAACAATCTGAGAAGCTAAAACCCGCTCTTTCTGAGTAATTGGATCATCATTTACGCGCAGTTGAATTTCTTGCCCAATAGACAGCGGAGCCACGCCACGTACAATGGCATGTTGTCCGTTTGAGATAAACGGAGCAAGTAAAAACAACCACAGAAATTTCATTTAGTTAGGTCAAGTCCTTCTGGGACAAAGCGTGACACTTCTCCCCCATTGATAAGTATATCACGAACAATTGTGGAGTTTATTGCAGAATACTCCTGAAGCGACAGCAGAAAAACCGTGTCTAAATCTGGGTTTAGGGTTTGGTTGATGTGGGCGATGCTCCGCTCAAATTCGAAATCGGCAGAGGTTCTCAACCCTCGAAGCAAATGATTTGACCCAACAATTTTGCAGTAATCAACGGTAAGACCTGTATAGGTTTCAACCTTCACTTTTAGTTCATTTCTAAAGGTGAATCGAATCATTTCTAAACGCTTATCTAAATCGAAATAATACTTCTTGCTTGAGTTCGTTCCTATGGCTACGATAATCTCGTCAAACAAGGGAATTGCTCTCAGAATAATGTCTTCGTGTCCTTTGGTTATTGGGTCGAATGAACCTGGAAAAACTGCTATGCGTTTCATGTAGTAAACTCCTTTACTTGATAGGTTTTCTCCTTGAAAGATATGCCATTCTTACTCAACTCTTCCAAAACGGGTTCGTAAACATTTTTTGAAAGTGGAAGTAAAACTCCACGGGTTGTAATTCGATTTTCCAAAATCATTCTTGTTGCAATAGCAAGCGGCAAACCAACCGTTTTGGCCATGGACGTGTTATGCTCATCATCTCCTTTTACTACCATCGAGCTTTCGGTAACAAACTTCTGTCCATCTTTGATGAAACCGATTTTATGCCACATAACAATCATGTCTTTATCCTCTGGCTTCATGCTCCATTTTTTCTCTAAAATGTGCTGAAGCATTTGTGCAGGTGTGGCGTCTTTCAAACCGATAACCGTCTCTTCAAATAGTCCAAGCCATCGTAGTTTATCAATCAGTCTGTCGTCTTGACTCAATTTAAGTCCAGCACGCAGTTTCAACTCCACACTATCGGTGTTACTGTAAGGAAGAAACGAATTCACAAATTCTCGATTTGTCATCGTTTCAGACCCTTCCATCACAAAGCTATCATCCGTCATACCGAGTTGAACAAACGTATTCCAACTTCTACTATAACCAGGTTTTCTTAGCGTTCCGCGATAGAGCGTTTTCACGTCATGCAATCCATATACATCTCGGTAAGAAAGGCTATCGCGATTGGCATAACCTTCAAACTCTCCATGCCCCTCTATGGTGATGTATTCCGTTCTGCGGAAAACGCGATGATATGGAATGTACTTGTACTTGCCGTTATGAATGAATTTCACAGCTCCACCTTGGCTAGCAAGCACCACATTTCTTGGGTTCCAAGTGAATTTATAATGCCATGGATTGTCATCACATTCTGGCGCAACCAAACCACCTGTAAAGCTTTCAAAATGCTGAATTTCACCGCCACCATTTCTGATTTCGTCTAGCAATTTCATAGCCGAGAGATGGTCTATACCAGGATCTAATCCTGTTTCGTTTAGAAGAGTAATATTCTTGGCTTTTGCGGCATCATGTAAATCCTTCATTTCCTGCGAAATGTAGGAAGCTGTTGCAAGGTGTTTGCCTAATTGCACACAATCTCTGGCTACTTCAATGTGCATACTTGCGGGAAGCATACTCACGACAATATCAGCCTTAGAAAGTTCTTCCTTACGCTGTTCAGCGTTAAACACGTCAAAGGCAATAGCACGACCACGTGGGTGGGTGTCAATTTTCTTCTCGCATAATTCGGCCGAAATGTCTCCAACTGTAAGATGCCAATCCTGTTCTTCGGCATGTTTTAGAAAGTAACCGATAAGGGTTGTTGCTGAGCGTCCTGCTCCTATCACAAAAATGTTCTTCATAGGGCGCAAATTAGCATTATGCTGAGAGTGATATACGGTTAGTCATCATAAATTATCCGTAATTGTCACCAAGTAAATTCTAATTGTCCCATGGAGTTCGTTGGTCACTAATTTTGAGTCATTAAACTGACTTTTGAAAAATTGAGAATGGCGCAGAACGAAAATTTAAACAAGAAAATGGCTTTAACATGAACCAATCCCACTTCCAAAAACTCGAACACATGTATTTGGTTGCTAACATCCAGAAGTTGATGTTTGAGACAACTACAATCAAAATCTGGGAAGGCGAGGCTGAGGTTGGGCTTACCGTTCAGCAGAAATATCATCACGCGGGTGCTGCCATGCACGGGGCCGTATATTTCAAACTCTTGGATGATGCGGCCTACTTTGCCGCAAACTCCGTAATTGAAGGTGTTTTCCTGCTCACCTCTTCATTCAATGTAAACCTCATTCGACCAGTTGCTTCTGGGAAAATTAGGGCTGTTGGAAAATTGAAATCCCAGTCTAAGAACCTACTTATTGCTGAATCCACGATTTACAACGAAGAGGGGAAAGAAGTGGCATTTGGCGTTGGAACTTTCATGAAAAGCAGAGTTGAATTGACTCCTGAAATCGGATACAAATAGCCAAGTATTTTGCAAAAAAAAATAGAGCCGGAATCCGGCTCTATTCGTGTTTTTTCGAGAACTGATGCCGCAACCATTCCGGCAAAACCTGTTTATACCTTTAGTCTCTCACGCAACTCCAATCTTGCCCCACAGTGTTTTCAAGTGTTTCCTCACCGTCCTTAACTTCATTTGCTTTTCCACAAAATTCAGCGACAGTCGAAGTGGTTGACTCAGTGCAGGTGGTGCATACCTCGCACCCTGTAACAGTAACTGCTCCGACAAATAATGCGATAACTAATGCTGTTTTATTCATAGTAATTAATTTAAGTTAGGATTTTGTAAATATCATACAAACATATAATAACATACATAGGGTTGGGTTGGTTTTTAAACAAAATGACATTTTTTTGTTTCGACTACTAGAAATAGGACAAATGAGGGTAAAAGGAAATGAAAAAACCCAACTCATCAATTCCATACCTTTGCCAGCATGAAAAACTGGATTATTTTCATTGCCATTCTTGGAGCCATAACCGTTATTCTCGGAGCTATTGGCGCTCACACTTTAAGGAACACGCTTTCTGATGTTCAACTAAACAGTTTCGCTACTGGGGTTCGTTATCAGATGTGGCACATTTTTGCCATTACTGGTTCTGTGCTTCTCTCTAAACAGTTTAACGTGAATTTGAATGCTTCGCTTTGGCTTTTCGCCATTGGAACGCTGTTTTTCTCAGGTTCCATCTTTCTGCTTTCTACAATTCCTGTTCATGGAATGGAAGAGGTTAAGAAAATCGGTTTAGCTACGCCTATTGGCGGATTGATTCTGGTTGCCGCATGGTTGAGTGTGGCCGTTCAGTTTATTCGGAAGAAGTAATTAGTGGGCTTGTAGACCTACTAGGTTTTGTTGATTACGGAGCTAACTTATTCTTCAGCGCTTTCGCTATAGAATTTGGAATCTTATCCAGCGAATTAAGCAAGTAAGGCAGTGCTTTTAGCTTCAACCCTTCGTATTCGCTTGGCACAATGGCATCAATTAAATGCGGGCCTGGTTCTCTGAAAGCGTTTTCCAAAGCCGAGTTAAATTCTTCGGCAGTTCTAACGCGCTCGGCAGGCATTCCCATTCCTTTGGCTATAGATACAAAGTCAATTTCCGGTTGCGAGATATCTAATTGCGCCAAAGCTTTCGGACCAACCTTTTCTGCTCCTACCCTTTCTAATTCAATATTGAGAATGGCATACGAACCGTTGTTCATGATAACCGTGGTTACATCCAACTTTTCAGCAACAATTGTCCAAAGGGATTGAATGGTATACATGGCAGAACCATCCCCAATCAACGCCAATACTGGTCGGTGATGACCCGCAACCGCGGCACCAACCGCAACTGGCAATCCTTGACCAATAGCGCCACCTGTAAGCGTAAGCAAATCATGTTTTGGCGAACCTGCTGTATGAAAAGGAATTTTTAGTCCAGAGGTTTGTGCTTCATCTGAAATGATGGCATTATCTGGAAGCAATGCTCCAACCGCCTGAGCAATTTTCTCAGCATTCAATTTGCCAGTCGCCAATTTTGGTCGCTTGGCTTCTTGCAGTTTAGGAGCCGTATCTGTAGCTCCAACTGCCGCTACTAAGGCATCTAAACTTTTCAGAGCATCTTGCTCTTTTGTCACCAAATCGTGGAGTTGGCAGTCATCAGGAACCAAGTAACTTTTCTTGCCTGGATACGCGAAAAACGAAACGGGCGCTTTAGCATCAATTAGAATTAAATGGTCGTAACCGCTCAACTGCACAGCAGCCATTTCGGCCAAATAAGCGATACGCTCTACATTCGGAAGACCAGTGCCGCGTTGTAAACGCGTTGGAAATACTTCTGTAAAAAGCTTCGCTCCTGTCTTTTCTGAAATCTTCGAAGCCGCCATCAAACCAGCTTCAAGGGTAACTCTTCTTCCAAGCAGAATAGCCGTTTTCTTGCCTGCTGTTTTTAAGACTTCTGCAATTTCATTTATAACTGAATCAGAAGCTGTTTCAGGTTCTGGCTGAGAGAAATCGTTGATTGCTTCACCGCCTTCTCCCCAAGAAACATCTGCTGGTAGAATGAGTGTAGATATTTGAGCTGGAGAACCTTGAGCAACCTTGATGGCTTCTGCCGCATCGGAACCAATGTTACTTGTTTTCTGAGTTGTGCGAACCCATTTGGAACAATTCCGTGCAACGGTTTCAATATCAGACTGAAGCTGCGCATCGTATTGAGTATGATAGGTAGCGTGGTCACCAACAATATTGACCATCGGGACACGCGCTTTACGGGCGTTATGTAAATTGGCAAGACCGTTTCCGAGTCCACAACCAAGGTGCAATAAGGTAGCCGCTGGCTTTTCTGCAATACGAGCATAACCATCAGCAGCACCAGTTGCTACACCTTCAAAAAGAGTAAGCACGGCACGCATATTTGAATCATCCAAAGCGGCAACAAAATGCATTTCGGAAGTCCCAGGATTGGTAAAACAGGTATCAATCCCTGCGTTTGTCAGTGTGTCAATTAAAGCCTTGGCTCCATTACCTTTTTTCTTACTCATTGCTGTCAGGATTGGTGCATTTGGGAATCTTCAAAATTCCAGTACGAAATTGAGGAAAAAGCTCGTCCATTTTATACTAACAAATGACTGTTACTTTCGCGGTTCAATTTGAGAATATAAATACAAAATCAACAATGGACAAACACACTCAACGCGAGGAATCACTTTCAGTAACCACCAGTTTGGCTAACACATCCTTGAAACCGACTTTTACAGTATTAGCTACAGTAATCTTTACTCTATTCGCGTTCCTATCCAGCCAGGGACAGAATAGTGGTTATTCTTCAGCTAATAAATTCAGCAACTGTATTCGGTCGATGCAGACAACCAATAACCAACAAGTGAGAAGCAATTTTGCCATGCAGTATTTTATTGGACAGCATTGCACGACTGCGCAACTACAAGACGCTTGTTATTACTTAAACAATGATTTGAGCAAATATAATCTCTGTTTAGCGGCATATCCGAATGTGATTGACCACGCTAATTTTTTCAATATCTACGACTCATTCACTCAGTTTTCTTATGTGATGAGACTTTATCATGACACGCAGGAAAAGGACATGATTATGTTCTTGCAAAACGAATTTCAATTGAGCGGCTCCAGCAATAGCAACGCAAAAATTGAGTTGCTGATTGAAAAAGGTGATTTACTCTTATCGGGTAATAGGTTTGACGAAGCAATTGATGCCTACACAGAGGCTATGTCTTTAAGTCCGGGCGATTTAACCCTAAGAGAAAAGATTAAAGAAGTCAATAACCGTAGGTTAGAACTTGCCAATAGTATTCAGGAGGAAGAGAACAGAAATGCGATGTTCTATTCTTTGATTCAAAAGGGTGATGTTCAAATGTCTGCGGGACAATTTGATGAGGCAATTCTCTTTTACGAGAAAGCCATGAACCTAAAGCCTGGCGACCGAACTGCCTATTTAAAAATCAAAGAAGCCAACAAAAGAAAACAGGAGCAAGCATTGCAACCGCCTATCGAATGTAAAACCGATGGTAATGAGTTTGCCAACATACTATCGGCAATTACCGACCAAAGGTATTCGTCAGATAAAATATCATTATCCAAAAAATATATTGAGAAAAAGTGTTTTTCCATGGGGCAGTACAAGCAAATCGTTGGATTGTTTCATATGGATGACGAAAAGTTGGAAATCATAAAATACCTCTACGATTATATTACGGACACTTCGAAAATGTATGAGTTTAGAAATGAATTTAGATATCCAAGTGCCAAAAGTAAACTCGATGAATTTCTAATTACGAAGGAGTAACGACTAAGCTATTCAGAGTTTATTTATAGTAATAAACTTATTTAGCGTAGCCTTTTTTCTGACAATTACTTTCGCATCGAAATCGAAACGAATAAGCAAACCAAGCATGGACAAGTACAGTAAATACAAAGAATCACTTTCGGAAATCTCTGATATCGCTCACGCCACGGCCCTACTTCATTGGGATTTGGAAACTTACATGCCACAAAAAAGTCATGCGCGTAGAGCGCAGCAAATTGGCACACTTTCTAAGTTGGCGCACATTAAAATGACCGACCCAGAGTTGAAGAAATTGGTTGATGAATTAGCGGCTAATCTTCCGAATGATGCAAAGCAAGCTTCGAATATCAAGCACACTTCTCGTGATTTGAAGCGTAAAACGTTGTTCGATTCAAAGTTTGTTGAGGACATGAGCCGAGCAACTAGCGAAGCATTTTTTCATTGGCAGAAAGCGAAGGAGAATGATGACTTTGCGTTATACGCTCCATTCCTTCAGAAAGTGATTGATTTGAAGAGAAAAGAGGCTGAAATCGTTGGCTATGAAGGCCATCCGTATGATGCACTTTGCGATGAGTTTGAGCCTGGTTGTACTGTTGCAGAATTGGATGTTTTGTTTGAAGGTGTGAAGAAGGATTTGAAGCCTTTGCTAGACGGAATTAAAAGCAAGCCGCAAGTTGAGGCTGGGTTTATGGATCAGTATTTCAATCATGATGAACAATGGGATTTCGGGATTGAGGTTTTGAAGGATATGGGCTACGATTTTGAGGGCGGAAGACAAGACGTTTCGAGTCATCCTTTTACCATTAATTTTTCGGCAACGGATGTTAGAGTTACTACACGTGTTTCTGAAGACACCTTCAACGAAATGCTTTGGAGTTGTATCCACGAAGGTGGTCATGCTTTGTACGAGCAGGGTTTGCCTGATAGCGAATATGGATTGCCTTCTGGCGAAGCTGTTTCATTGGGGATTCACGAAAGTCAAAGTCGATTATGGGAGAATAACGTTGGACGTTCGCTTTCTTTTTGGGAATGGAAATTTGCTCGATTAAAGGAGGTTTTCCCAACTCAGTTTGATGGAGTTTCTGCTGAAGATTTCTTCAAAGCAATGAACAAGGTAGAATCAAGTTTGATTCGCGTAAACGCGGATGAATTGACGTACCATTTTCATATTCTCATTAGGTATGAAATTGAGAAGGGAATTATGGAGGGTAAACTGAATGCAGTTGATTTACCTACAGCTTGGAACGCGAAATACAAAGAGTATTTAGGTGTTGATGTTCCGACTGATAGCGAAGGTGTTTTGCAGGACATTCACTGGAGCCACGGTTCTATCGGATACTTCCCTACCTACTCTATAGGTAGCTTCTACGCGGCACAATTTCATGTTGCGGCAGAAAAAGTGATTGGCACGTTAGACCCAAACAATCCAAAGCCATATTTGAGGAATCTATTGGCTTGGTTACGTGAAAATGTTCATCAGCACGGGAAAATGTACAGTTCGAAAGAGCTTTGCGAACGCATTAGCGGTGAACCATTAAATTCGAAATACTTTATGGATTACGCCAAGAAAAAATATGGTGTGATTTACGGGATTTGAGATAGACCACTGGCAACGCTGACTAAACGGATCAACACAGATTTGATGAACGAAAACAGTTTTCAGGTTGCGTCAGCCTGAGGCGTTTCTGTTGCATTTAAGGTAAACCAACACAAGGAGCCTATGTTTATTGAACAGACTCCTTTAGCAAGTTCCTATATATCTAATCACTATCCCGGTTAGCACTAACTTGATAGAGATTGCCGCAGTCGTTCCTCCTTCGCTATGACGCGCGTTATGGTTAGTAATTTGCACCCGCGTTAGGGATTGAAGCGGCATCCTTTTGCTTTCGGCAAAAGATAAAGCGGAAAGCCCGACCCGCCAAAAAGCGGGTAACGCTCTTCGACTTCTTTAAGTACAGGCCCAAACCTAAATCGTAAATTCGCGGATTAAGATTTGAAGATGAAGGAAGCAGCGCCATACCAGCCAAAAAACAAAATCAGATTAGTAACCGCAGCCAGTCTATTTGACGGGCACGATGCGGCTATAAATATCATGCGTAGAATTATTCAGGCCACTGGCGTTGAGGTGATTCATTTGGGACATGACCGTAGCGTAGAAGAGGTTGTGAATTGTGCCATTCAGGAGGATGTGCAGGCGATTGCGATGACGAGTTATCAGGGAGGGCACAACGAGTATTTCAAGTACATGTGTGACCTTTTGAAGGAGAAAGGCGGTGGCCATATAAAGATTTTTGGTGGTGGTGGCGGTACAATTCTTCCTTCTGAAATGGAAGAGTTACACGCCTACGGTATCACTCGAATTTATGGGCCTGATGATGGCCGCGAGATGGGGTTGCAGGGCATGATTAATAATATGATTGAGCAATGCGATTTCCCTACGGGGATGCATTTGAACGGTGAAGCTGGCCGATTAGACCAACGCAACTGGACTGATATTGCGAAGCTTATTTCTGCCGCTGAAAACAACTCTGAAGGAAGCAAAAAGGACATTGATGCTGTTAAGGCGTTAGCCGAAAAGTCTACCACGCCTGTACTTGGAATTACCGGAACTGGCGGTTCTGGAAAATCATCTATGGTTGATGAATTGGTGCGCAGGTTTTTGGTTGATTTTCCAGAGAAAAATATTGCAATTGTATCTGTAGACCCTTCGAAAAGAAGAACGGGCGGAGCACTTTTGGGTGATAGAATTCGCATGAATGCAATTCGCAGTCCACGTGTTTACATGCGCTCTTTAGCCACGCGACAGAGCAACTTGGCGTTGAGCAAGCACGTGCAAGAAGCTGTTGATATTCTAAAAGCTGCGCATTACGATTTGATTATTCTGGAGACTTCTGGAATCGGACAAAGCGATACAGAAATACTTGACCATAGTGATGTTTCTCTTTATGTGATGACACCCGAGTTTGGTGCGGCTACACAGTTAGAGAAGATTGATATGCTTGATTTTGCGGATTTAGTTGCCATCAACAAATTTGACAAGCGTGGTGCTTTAGACGCGGTTAGAGATGTAAAAAAACAATACAGACGCAACCGACAGTTGTGGGAAATGAAGGATGAAGATATTCCTGTTTATGGGACTATCGCCAGTCAATTTAACGACCCAGGAACCAACTCGCTTTACAAAGCGCTTATGGATGAGGTGGCAGAAAAAACCAAAACTGACCTCCACTCTACTTTTGAGATTACGGATGAGATGAGCGAGAAGATTTTCGTGATTCCACCAAACAGAACGCGTTACCTATCTGAGATTTCTGAAAGCAACCGAGGTTATGATAAATGGGCTACAGATCAAGCAGAAGTTGCGGACAAACTATATTCCATTCAACGAACTATAGAAACGGTTTCTGAAGATGATTTGAAGAAGGTTCTTCAAGCTGAGTTCGACAAAGTAAAGTTGGATTTAGACCCTCGGAACTGGCTTATTATTGAAGGTTGGCCAGCACAAGCGCAGCGGTACAAAGACGAGTTCTACATTTTTAAAGTGCGTGATAAAGAAATTAAGATTAAGACGCATTCTGAATCGTTATCTCACTTACAAATCCCTAAAGTTGCAACCCCGAAATACAGAAACTGGGGCGACCTTTTAAGATGGGTTTTACAGGAAAATGTACCTGGTGAATTTCCTTACACGGCTGGTATTTATCCGTTTAAACGAGAAGGCGAAGACCCTGCAAGAATGTTTGCCGGAGAAGGCGGTCCAGAACGTACCAATAGAAGATTCCATTACGTTTCCATGGGACTTCCTGCCAAGCGATTGAGCACGGCATTCGATAGCGTTACGCTTTATGGAAGCAATCCAGATCGTAGACCAGACATCTACGGAAAGGTGGGTAACTCAGGTGTTAGTATCTGCTGTTTAGATGATGCTAAAAAGCTTTATTCTGGGTTTGATTTAACCAACCCGATGACTTCGGTTTCCATGACCATTAATGGTCCTGCGCCTATGTTACTTGGCTTTTTCATGAACGCGTGCGTTGATCAGGAATGTGAGAAATACGTGATTGAAAACAAGCTTGAAAAAGAAGTTGAAAAAGTCAAAAAAGCAAAGTATGATGACCAAGGAATTGCTCGTCCAGCATACCAAGGAGAATTGCCGGAAGGCAACAACGGTTTGGGGCTTATGCTACTTGGCGTTACGGGTGATGAAGTGCTTCCTGCAGATGTTTACGCTAAGATTAAAACAGATGCATTAAGCAAAGTTCGTGGTACTGTTCAGGCTGATATTCTTAAAGAAGACCAAGCACAGAATACGTGCATTTTTAGCACAGAATTTGCGCTTAGATTAATGGGCGATGTACAGGAGTATTTCATCGAGAAAAACGTAAGAAACTTCTACTCTGTTTCAATCTCAGGATACCATATTGCAGAAGCTGGCGCGAACCCGATTTCGCAGCTTGCTTTCACTTTGGCTAATGGATTCACGTTTGTAGAATACTACCTCAGCCGAGGAATGGACATCAACAAGTTTGGACCAAATTTGAGCTTCTTCTTTAGCAACGGTGTAGACCCAGAATACGCGGTAATTGGTCGTGTGGCACGGAAAATTTGGTCTAAGGCCATGAAGATGAAATATGGTGCTGACCCAAGAGCGCAAATGCTCAAGTATCATATTCAAACAAGCGGTAGAAGCTTGCATGCGCAGGAGATTGATTTCAACGATATACGAACTACGCTACAGGCACTTTACGCTATTTACGATAACTGTAATTCGTTACACACCAATGCGTATGACGAAGCCATTACTACGCCTACCGAGGAAAGCGTAAGAAGAGCAATGGCTATTCAGCTTATCATCAATAAAGAGCTTGGTTTGGCTAAGAATGAGAACCCAATTCAGGGAGCTTTCATTATTGAAGAACTGACTGACTTAGTTGAAGAAGCTGTGCTTACCGAATTTGACAGATTAACTGAGCGTGGTGGCGTTTTGGGTGCTATGGAAACCATGTACCAACGAAGCAAGATTCAGGAAGAAAGTCTGTATTACGAAACGTTGAAACACACAGGAGAATTCCCAATTATTGGGGTGAACACTTTCCTAAGTAGTCAAGGCTCTCCAACCATTTTACCTAAAGAGGTTATCCGGTCTACATCAGAAGAAAAAGAGTATCAGATTGAGATGCTCGGAAACCTCCACAAAGGCAAAGAGGAATTAGCAAATGAAGCTTTAGCTCGTTTACAGAAAACCGCTGTTCAGAATGAGAACATGTTTGAAGAAATGATGGAAGCCGCCAAGCATTGTTCTCTCGGACAAATTAGCAACGCGCTGTTTGAAGTTGGAGGGCAGTACCGAAGAAATATGTAAATAATCACATCAATGACAAATCACATGAATAAATCACTTTTTTCAATTGTCCTATTCCTTGTATGCACTTGTTTCTGCAAAGGTCAAGACACTATCAAATGGCTAGATATGGCCAGTTTTGAATCTGCTATAGAAAAGGAAGACAAGCCCTCCTTTATTTTTATAAAGGATAGTGAAGATGATATGATGAGAGGCATGGAGGATGATGATAGGTTTAAAGAAATGATGGGCAAGATGTATAGCTTTCTTGAGGATAGTAGTCTGGTTGCTATGTTGAATGAAAAATTCAACTGCTATCGTTTTGATCCTGCTATGGATAGCGTTATTTACAAGGGAACGACCTATAAAAAGACCGAGCAGCGAGGTCGAGCCAATCATGAATTTGTTCCTGTTTTAACAGATAGCGATAGAAATAGACTTCCAGCTGTAGTGATTAGGGATAAAAGTTTTAAGCTCTATGAATTCAAGATGAGGCCTTCGCAACTAGAAGAAATGAAAATATTGTTGGCTGCTGAAGAGCTAAAAGTTAATTACCTAAAGGAAAACCTTGCAGAAGATAGCAGACTACTTAGCGAAAACTCTAGAACCTTAGAAAGAGCGCAGAGGCAAGTGAAATCGGAAGAAGCAAACTTGGAAAAATTAGATAAGTCAATTTTTAGTGGTAGGCAAGATGCTAAGAGTCTAATGAAAAAGCTGAAGTACTTCACGGAGAACGCCTACAACGGTCTTGACTTGCAGACTTTCGAAAAAAACAATTAGACTTAAGCTGACAACTGCGTTGAAAGCCTACAAGCAAGAACCACCCGGGCTAAGTTATATGGGGTCCCTTCAAATATTTAAAACCGATCGCTTAGCGGTCGGTTTTAAATATTTGAAGGGTTTTGTTTTGAGGCTAATTGAAAAAGGAAGCGAGTGGTTTCATTCAACATGCTCATGGACACATCTGTAGCTGAAGCTCGTATTTGTCAAGCAAAAAGCAAGCGCAGTAATTGAAAACTGACCTACGCACTCCAAAGTATTTTATACTTTTTCAAAGGTAGGAAGCCAACCGATTAGATGACCTTCGGTTTTTGTAACTCAAAATCAAAATCCTTTTTCTGCTCGGTCCGACCATTTGTTCAACCAAATGGTATATGATATGGTATCACTGAAAATTGACAAGACTTAACTTTTTTAATTGACGCCATGGTGTCGTGCGGTTCCATAGGCATGTCTTAAACCGCAGAACCTTTATCAAGCAAATTTTAAGCGTTATTCAATTATTTTGTTTTGGACCCAGTTCCCTAGGCAACCATCAAAATAACCTTCCGTTCAGTAAATAATTATTGCTGACCGATCAGAACATTTGCCCAACCATAAGGTTAACTTCAACTAAACGAGAATATGAAAACAGCACACTTCCACACTTTTATCTCATTCCTTTTTCTACAAACTTTGGCTATAAACACCGCATTCGCCCAGTGTGTAGCAGATGACACTGTTTTTGTTGGAAACTACTTCTTTCAAGACACCGATATTATAATACAGGTTGGAGAGTCAGTCGCTTTCTTTAACGTTGGTGGTACGCATGATATAGATGGAATAACCAATGCACAAACTGGGGCTCCATATAATAATCCGGAAGAATTCTTATTGCCTGCAGTTGAAGGCTCAATTGATGGAACCTGTATGGGAGTAGTCACCCTTACCGAGCCAGGCACATACAATTATAACAGCGGTGTTGGTTTTGATGCAGAACTGGGAATGACCGGTACAATTACCGTTGACATTTTTACAATTCCTGAATTACTGACATCACTTTATAGCGAACCCAGTAGCCTAGACATATTTCAAGGGGCATATGCCTTTTCCTTGTTCTGCGGAGACACACTCAATCAACCAAATCAGTACACCGTGTTTGTACCTAATAATGCTGCTATTGGTGCAATTGGAGAAGAACTCAACCTTAATCAATCTGACTTTCTTGGACTACCTGATTTTACAACCATACTGGAGTATCACATTGCGCAAGGAGCATATTTGGCTGGAGATTTAGTTGATGGAATGCAACTTCCCTCTATAATGGGCCAAGACTTGGCAATTACTGAAGTTGGTGGGCAATTCTTCGTAGATGATGCACAAATTATAGCTACAAATTATTTAGCCGATAATGGGGTCGTGCATATTATTGATGCGGCTCTAGCTCCAGAAGGAGTGCCAGAAGCAACAGTAATGAGTATTATATCGGATAACGAGGAGTTCTCATTATTTGAGGAGGCAGTGCGCAGTGCCTATTTAGATGATGACCTCATTGGTCAGCCTACCATAAACACCAATGGTGGAGAACCTGGGCCGTTTACTGTGTTTGCCCCAACTAATGCTGCAATGATTGAATACGCAGACATTATCGAAATGTCAATTGAAGAGTTGCTAACATCTCAATACATTGAAGATATAGTAAACAATCATATCGTGGAGTCAGAGTTCATCTACCAGAGTGGCTCATTCTCCACAGAGCCTTCCTTGGAGAATAATCTAGGAGAATTACTATCAATCACAGTAGACTTAGACTCACTGGTAAACTATGTTAATGACGTAAATATTGTGAACCTGGATTTATTAGCATTCAACGGGGTTGTGCATGCTATTGATGAGGTATTGCCAGTTGAAATGCCATCTCTTGAAGGAACTTGTGGTACATGGACAGCAACGCTTTCAGGTTCAAATGAGAGTTGGAACGGAAGTCAGGCCTACCTCGTTGTGGATGGTGATGTAATAACTGCGGAAACCGTTAACGGTGGGTTTTTATCCTCATTTTCATTTCCTGTGGATTTTGGCTCAGTGGTTGACATAGTTTATTTACCAGATGGCAGTAGCAATGGAGAATCAATTTCTGTTACCGACATATCAGGTCAAGTGATAGCCCAATCTTCTGGAGAGGGGCTCTACGGTTTAGAACCTTGCGAGGGAGAGCCTAACTGCGGTGAGCTAGAATTAACACTATACGGATTTAATGGTTCGGGTTTTGATGGTGCATACATTGATGTTTTAAAAGACGGAAATTTCTTTACGAGCATTCAGTACTGGTTCAGTGGAGATCAGCTCACGATGCCTATAGAAATAGATTCAACGGAGTCGATCAGCCTTGTTTATTACCAGCAAGGGTTTGGATCTGATGAGTTCCATGGTTATGTTCTAAAAGACTCAGAAGGAAATGTAATTATTGACCAAAATGAATCTGGTCAAGTACCTCAGAGTGTTTATGACATTGTTTTATGCGAATACCAAGACCCATCAGGCATAATAGAAGCAAAGGAGTTAGCTATTTCTGTTTATCCAAACCCTTCTAATGGAACATTTACATTTAGAGGTCAGATTCCGAGTTCGAAGTGTAACATAATCGTTACCGACAGTCAAGGAAGGGACGTAAGAACAGAGCCTTTAAACCAGCAATCATTCAATCTCGATGACCTTTCAGATGGTCTGTATGGTATAGCCTTGCAGACCAATGGCTCTATGATCTGGAGCGGAAGGGTTGTCATTATACATTAGAAAAGAGCAAATTGATTTAGGTCATTTACAGAATTCTCCCGAGTTCGGGCACCAATGCCAGCTCGGCATAATCGAACCATTCAATTGCTTTTGGGGCGTTTCCAACGGCCTGTTTTCCACGTAGCTTCCGAACAGGAATTGTGGTCAATGAATCTGTGTAGCGGTTCGCAGAGTGCTAGAATTTCTTTCTTGTCAAAATCACAATCGGATAGCCCAAGCCAAGAGTCAATCTGTTTTCCTTTAATCTGACTTCTTTCACTCTTCAATCCGAAGTATTATAGAAAGGTAAAGACTGCTACAGCTACCAGAATATATCCCTGACAGTTAACTTGAAACAACTGAAAACCAACAATTGCACTACTTGCTATTACCCAGAGCAAATCTCATGCAATAATCAGTTTAGTCTGAAGAGAATTTGTCTTCATTCGGTTAGCATAGTATAGCAAACAGCAGTAGTCCTACCCCTAAATACTAACCTCAAGAAGATTCGTTATTCCCATCAGAGAAGCAGGCCGTTTATTACATAGAATTGGAGTAATTCCTGAGCTGACAGAGAAAGCCGCATTACTGAGCAAAGGGGTTTCTAGTTTGATTCTAAGGTTCATTACTTAAGCGTTTAAATTTTCTACTCGGTTTTTTAATGCAGTATTCATTGCTTCGAAGCCTGCTTTGGTTTTCTCTCCAATCAAACTCATTACTAGTGCAACCAATACACCACTGAAGATCTCGCCATGTATGAACTCCGTTTCGTTTTCAGATATTGACTTCAATTGGAAATAATGCTCACCATCAAAAAGCCCGGTGACGAAGAGCTTGCCTTTCCACCTGAATTCTTTGTTCTCATCTCTCACCAGCACCAATGGCTTGAAGGTTTGTACAGCGCTTCCTTCCATCTTAATGTCGTTAGTCAAATACTGACCAACTTCCCCTTTACCATCAATCTTAATCACAAACGGATTCCATTCGGGATACGATTGAAAATCGCTAAAAACGTTCCATACATTTTCAACGCTTGCGTTTATTCTAATTCTTGTTTCTAAACTTTTCATAATCTGTTGTTTTGTTTAACAGAAGCAAATTTGGGGATTACTTGAATCCCACGTTGGACAATTGACGCCTAAGAATTGACATTTCGTGCCAACCTATTACTTTTGATTCATGACCTTCTCCGGACGATTTGTACTCAACATAATTCAATTTGCATCTCAGCAAGACGCTGATTTCAACCAACTCTTAGCACTATCAGGATGTTCCATTGAGGAACTGAGTATTGAGGAGTCGCGCGTTGAGGCGAGTATTTACAATGCTGTGATTGAAGCTGCTTTAAAGAACACACAAGACCATGCTTTAGGATTACATCTAGGAGAGCATCTCAGTCTTTCAGCCGCTGGCCTGATTTACCAGATTGTGCAAACGAGTTCTACTGTAGAAGAAGCGCTTCAATACTGTTGCGATTTCGCAAATCTCGGTTGTCGGGCTTTGCCGCTATCGTTACGAAAAACCAAAGATGAAATGATTGTTGAGTTGATTCCTGACCCAATCTGGGCAGAATCTTCTGCAGCTTCGGTACATCACACCTCAGATGGGATATTGGCTTTTACACTTCGTGAATTTCAAAACCTCACATTACAGAAACATCAGCCTACGGCAGTTCACATTCCTTACGGAACAAGAAAAAACCGAGCAGAATACGAACGTGTTTTCAAGTGCCCTGTGCATTATGATACTGAGGTAATAGCAATGCATTTCAAGCTAGAACATGTGCAAGAACCAGTTGTAACCAGCGATTACAACTTACTTCAGGTTTTAGTGAACCACGCTGAAGAAAAGCTTCAAGATATTGTAGGAGAAGTCGGATTCACTTCCGTTGTAAAACGTTCCATCATGAATATGGTGAAGCCAAAATTTCCGACCATAGAGGAAGTTGCAGCCAGTCTGAATTTGAGCGTTCGTTCTTTCCAGCGAAAGCTGAAGGAATTCGGAAAAACGTATAAAGGGCTCTTGAATGAAGTTCGGTTAGACCTTGCCAAATCTTACCTGAAAAAACCTGAGTTAAGTATTGGAGAAATCGCCTATTTACTCGATTATTCAGAACCAAGTGCGTTTATTCGTTCCTTTAAACGTTGGACAAAAAAAACACCATCACAATACAAACAGACTTTATGAAACTTATCTCTTTTAACGTAAACGGAATTCGGGCCTCAGCAAAAAAAGGCCTATTAGAAAGCATCGAAAAAATGGATGCTGATGTAATCGGATTTCAGGAAACCAAAGCCACAGAAGAACAAGTACGAGAAGTGCTTTTTGGATTGGATTATCACGTCTATGCCTTTTCTGCTGAGAAGAAAGGATATTCGGGAACGGCTATCATTTCCAAGACCGAACCGTTGAGTTATCAATATGGTATTGGCATTCCCGAGCATGACAACCAAGGAAGAGCGATTACCTGTGAGTTTGAAGACTTCTATCTGCTGAATGTATACGTTCCCAATTCAGCAAACGGTTTGATTCGATTGCCCTACCGTATGACTTGGGATGCGGCTCTACTCAACTACATCAAAGAATTGGAGAAGAAAAAGCCTGTGGTTTATTGTGGCGATTTGAACGTTGCTCATACGCCAATGGACATTAAAAATGCTAAATCGAACTACAACAGAACTCCCGGCTATACGCAAGATGAGATTGATGGCTTGGACAGATACCTAAACTCAGGTATGGTAGATACATTTAGAGCTTTACATCCTGACGAAGTGAAATACAGCTGGTGGAGTTACCGTGCAGGTGCTAGAGCGAATAATGTTGGTTGGCGATTGGATTACTTTCTTGTTTCAGAAAGCCTGATGCCGAAAGTAAAAGAGTCCTTTATTTTGAGTGATGTGCATGGTTCGGACCATTGCCCAGTTGGGATTGAGATTACTTTTTAAAAAAGCAAACCTCCAAATAAACCTCTACCCATTCATCATCTTTCATGGTGCCAACCTTAAACAAGTACTTGTCTGGTTTAATCCAGATTAGTGCATCTGTCATGTAGGTTTTCATTCCTAGTTCGTTCTCCACCACATATTGGTACAGGATGGTTTTCTGCTTATTGAGCACCGTTCCATCAATCACTTTTCCGTGAATATCCTCTACTTTGAATTGAATAGAATTTGTGATGGTATCCCAAGTATAAATTCCATCCGAAAACTTTCCAAAATCTGAGAAAGTCGTATCCAAATAACTTTTGGTTTCCATTCTCACATCTTCCTCTCCAGAACCCCAACGATAGTTTATTTCTTGCTTAAAAGGCGTTCCGTCCTTCCACTTCCCTTCTCCTTTCCACTCGGCATTCATCAATGCCTCAAAAGGCATTAACATAATATTTCCCTGAGCAAATAAGGAAAATGGCAAAGCGAAAATGGCAAAA
>JBLHEU010000003.1:0-40976 GCA_047614525.1 Bacteroidia bacterium
GCTACACGATTCTCTTGTAGCGTACATTCTTTTGGTACTCCAATAAAAAGTTCTTGTTGACTTTTAGCCACTTCCAACATTTCTTCTTGCGGCATTAATCCGCCCGAAGCTGTTAGTGTGAAAAAACTGCCTTCTTTTTTGGTCATGATGGATGGGTTACTGTTATCAATCGCTGGTCATTTACAACACGAATGTTCACCATTACGTGCTTTTCTGGAATGATTCCCGAAGCCATTTCGGGCCACTCGATTAAGCAAAGATACCCACTAAAGAAATAGTCTTCGTAGCCAATATCATATAGCTCTTCTTCGGATTGAATACGATAAAGGTCAAAGTGGTAAACAGCACCAATTTCGCTTTGGTATTCGTTTACTATAGAAAAGGTGGGACTACTAACTTCATCCTTTACACCAATCGACTTGCAAAGTTCCTTGATTAGGGTTGTTTTTCCCGCACCCATGTCACCTGAGAAAAGGATGATTTTTTCCTTTTCAATGATGGTTTTCAAGTAGTCACAACCAGCCTTGAGCTCTTGAATACTAGATGCGTGGAAAATCTCTTCCAAACCAATTATCTTCCTTATTTACTACTCAAATGCACTACAGGAATCATCATTTCTTCTAGAGAGATACCTCCGTGTTGGAAAGTGTTTCGGTAGAAATTGACGTAATAGTTGTAGTTGTTTGGGTAGGCGAAAAACTTGTCTTCCTTAGCAAAAATGAAAGACTGACTTACGTTTACTTTCGGTAGGTGTGCATCATGCGGGTTCTTGACAGCAAACACATCCTTTGCGTCATAATTTAGATTTTTAGCTTGCTTGTATCTCAAATTCGTATTGGTGTTCTTATCTCCAATTACCTTGCTTGGTTCTTGTACACGAATGGTACCGTGGTCGGTGGTAATCACCACATTTACATCATGTTCTGCAATGCGTTCCATCATGTCTTTTAATGGAGAATGCTCAAACCAACTCAGGGTTATTGAGCGGTAAGCAGATTCATCATCTGCAAGCTCACGAATCATCTCCATCTCAGTTCGGGCATGCGAAAGCATATCCACAAAATTGTAGACAATCACATTCAAATCGTTGTTCATCAAGTTAGGAATAGTTTCTACCAACTTCTTACCGGCTTGGTGCTTAGTAATCTTGTTGTAGCTGAATTTCTGACTAAGATTTAAGCGCTTAAGCTGATCTGCCAAGAAATCTTCCTCATGCATATTCTTGCCGCCTTCATCTTCATCGTTCAACCATTTGTCTCCAAATCGTTTTTCAATATCAAGCGGAGTTAACCCTGCAAAAATGGCGTTTCGAGAATACTGTGTAGCTGTAGGCAGAATACTTAAGAAGATATCCTCGCTCTCAAATTTAAAAATATCTAAAACTGCTGGCTTTATAATCAGCCATTGGTCCCAACGTAAGTTGTCAATTAGTAGCATGAATGTTGGCTTGCCTTTGCCAACTTTTGGTGCCACTTCTTTTTTGAATAATGTATGAGATAGAGTAGGGCTATCGTAGCCGTGGCCATTCATCCAATCGATGTAATTGTTCTCTACAAACTTAAAAAACTGAGCATTTGCTTCCGTTTTCTGAGAATCGAGAATCTCAGACATGCCATCTTCCTTGCTTTTTTCTAGCTCCAATTCCCAGTGCACAAGCTGCTTGTAAACATCTTTCCACTCTTCATAATTAAGCCTATCGCTCAGCTTCATGCTTATCTCACGAAACTCACGCTGATAGTTATGGCTGGTCGTTTCAGCAACTAAGCGTTTCGTATCTAATAACTTCTTTATAGTGAGAAGAATTTGGTTCGGGTTTACAGGCTTTATCAGGTAGTCAGAAATCTGAGAACCAATGGCCTCTTCCATAATGTGTTCCTCCTCACTTTTGGTAATCATCACCACAGGAACACGTGAATTTTTATTCTTAATCTGCGTAAGCGTTTCTAGTCCAGAAAGCCCTGGCATATTTTCATCTAAGAAAACAATATCGAACTCAGATTCGTCAAATAAATCTAGGGCATCATCACCGTTTGTTGCAGTTTCTAATTCAAATCCTTTGTCTTGAAGGAAAAGCAAGTGCGGCTTTAACAAGTCAATTTCATCATCTGCCCAAAGTATCTTCAATTTCTCCATTTGTTTTATTTAAACGATTCAACTCACTAATAATTACCTTCGCCACTGCCAAAAGTAGTACTCTTAACGCACGGCATTTTGATAAAGTATAACAAACGAAAAATCCTTAATGATCCTGTTTACGGGTTCATAACCGTGCCTTACGAATCGGTATTCGATGTGATTGAACATCCGTTTTTCCAACGCCTCAGAAGGATTAAGCAACTTGGATTAACTCATCTTGTTTACCCTGGAGCTTTGCACACAAGGTTTCATCATACAATTGGAGCTGTACACCTTATGGGATTGGCCGTTAAAGAACTGCGAGACAAGGGCTACGAGATATCAGACAAAGAAGCGGAAGGTGTAACGTTGGCCATCCTTTTACATGATATTGGGCACGGACCTTTTTCTCATGCGTTAGAACACAGCATAGTTTCTGGCGTGTCGCATGAAGATATTTCAGCCTTATTTATGGAGTATCTGAATAAAGAGTTTAATGGAAAGCTAGATACAGCTATCGCGATTTTTAATGATAATTATCCGAAGCGTTTTCTGCACCAATTAGTAAGCAGTCAGCTAGATATAGATAGGCTAGATTACCTCAGACGCGATAGTTTTTTTACCGGAGTTTCTGAAGGTATTGTAGCTTCAGACCGCATAATTAAAATGCTGCATGTAGTTAACGATGAGTTGGCAGTTGAAAGCAAAGGCATTTATTCGATTGAGAAATTTATAGTTGCACGAAGGATTATGTACTGGCAGGTTTATTTGCATAAAACAGTTCTTTCGGCTGAATACCTTCTGATTTATATTTTAAAGCGTGCAAATGAATTGGCTAAGCAAGGAACAAGTTTGTTTGCAACACCTGCTTTTCGCACTTTTTTAGATAGAAAAGTAACGTTAGAGGACTTTAAGAATGAATCAGACTTACTGACTCAATTTGCGGAACTAGATGACTTTGATGTACTTACTTCGGTGAAGGTTTGGAAGAACCACCCAGACGTAGTGCTGTCTAAACTTTCGGGGTTTCTAGTAGATAGAAAGCTGTTGAAAATAAAGATGTATTCTGAAGAAGTTTCACCCATAAAACTAGCGGAATTAAGAACGGAATTGGCATATCAATGGAAAATTACCGAAGAAGATGCTAGCTATTTTGTGTTCACCGATTCTATTGCAAACAGTGCGTATAATTTGAAGCAGGACCGGATTAATATCTTGTTCAAAAACGGAGAAGTTAAGGACCTAACCGAGGCCGCAGACACCCTTAGTTTGAGTGTACTTTCAAAACCCGTAGAAAAACACTTTCTTTGCTTTCCAGCATTGCTGACCAACCAACTCTAAAACACACCCGGCCATAGGTATATTTCTACTTTAACGAGGTTCATTAAATTTATTTTAAAGCGGATGATTTTGACCGCAGGTGTTATTGCTGATTTAATTGGCGGAAGTGTTGACGGAGACCCACAGGTACAAGTAAGTACCGTGAGTCCTATCGAAAGCGGTTCTGCGGGTTCATTGTCGTTTCTGGCAAACCCTAAATACAACGAGTTTCTTGAAACTACGGATGCATCTGTGGTTATTGTTAAAACAGATTTTAAGGTCGAATCAACCACTAGGGCAACGCTAATACGTGTTGAAGACCCATACTCTTGCTTTGCAATCTTACTTCAGAAGTATGATGAGATGAATGGTCCAAAAGCTGGGATTCATTCTTCTTCTGTAATCTCTGAAAGTGCTACGATTGGAAAGAATGTTTCTATTGGTGCTGGTGCTGTGATTGAAGATGACGTGGTTGTTGGAGATGATGCAATTATTGGCGCAAACGTTGTTTTAGAAAGAAAGGTGAAGGTGGGAAACGGATGCAAGTTGCATTCGGGCTCTCGTGTTTTGCACGATTGTGTCATAGGTAATAATTGCACGCTTCATGCTGGCGTTACAATAGGAAGTGACGGTTTTGGATTTGCTCCATCAGACACTGAATACAGCAAAATTCCGCAGGTTGGTAACGTTATTCTTGAGGATAAAGTTGAAGTAGGGGCAAACTCAACCATAGATAGAGCTACTATGGGTTCAACTATTATTAGAACAGGAGTTAAACTCGATAACCTCATCCAAATTGCACACAACGTAGAAATTGGAGAACATACTGTAATTGCTGCTCAAACTGGAATTGCAGGTTCAACTAAAATCGGGAAACGCTGCATGATTGGCGGCCAAGTGGGAATCATCGGCCATCTGCTGATTGGAGATAATGTGAAAATTGCCGCGCAAAGTGGAGTAGGAAGTAACCTGAAAGACGGGGTAATTGTACAGGGTTCACCAGCTTTTGAGGTTGGTAGTTACCGTAGGTCATATGTCTCGTTTAGGCGATTGCCAGAAACACTCCGAAGAATTGAACAACAACTAAAAGAACTGACCAAGGGATGAGCGTAAAACAGAAGACCTTAAATCAGGCGATTTCCATTTCTGGGGTTGGTTTACACACTGGAGAAATGACAAAAGTTGTTGTGAATCCTTCAGATGAAAGAGGAATCGTTTTCATAAGAACCGACCTTGAAAATGCTGAGATAAAAGCCGCTGTGGCAAATATTACTAGCACAAAAAGAGGAACTACAATCGGTTATGGTGAAGCTACGGTTAGCACCATAGAACATTGGATGGCATCGCTGGCAGCAGTCGGTGTAACTAATGCTAGAATTGAGATTGACGGTCCTGAGTGTCCAATTCTTGATGGTAGTTCAAAGGAAATTACCGATGCTATTAATAAAGTTGGAGTTAATGAGTTAGAAGCGGATTTTGATATTCTAAACGTTGATTCAAACCTTGAGTATAAGGACGAAGAAACAGGTGCAGAGTACTTGATCATTCCTTCAGACAAACCTCGGTTTACCGTAATGATTGATTACAATAGCAAGGCTTTGCCGCCACAGCACGCGGTGCTAACAGACCTTGCAGATTTTGAAGCTGAGATTGCTTCCTGCAGAACGTTTTGTTTTTTACATGAATTAGAACTGCTTCTAGAGCATAACCTTATTAAGGGTGGTGGTTTAGATAATGCCGTTGTTTTTGTTGAACATCCTATGGATGATGCGAAGCAAGCTAAATTGGCTAAGCAGTTTAACCAATCAGATATTAAAGCAAGTGTACTTGGTACGCTTAATAATACCGAGTTGCGTTTTCCAAATGAACCAGCAAAGCATAAACTCCTTGACTTAATTGGGGATATGGCGTTGATTGGTGCGCAATTAAATGGGCATGTAATTGCCACTAAACCCGGTCATGGTTCAAATTCTCGTTTTGGGATGTTTATAGCCGGATTGGTTAAGGATAACAAAAAGGGAAAGGCACCTAAAATTGATTTTAATGCGCAGCCAGTACTTGATGTAAACGGCATTATGGCAATGTTGCCTCACAGACCACCTTTCTTGTTTGTCGACAAGATTTATGAACTGACGCCTACGATGGTTGTGGGTGTGAAAAATGTGACCATGAATGAGTATTTCTTTGAGGGTCACTTTCCTGGAGCGCCTGTTATGCCAGGTGTAATACAGGTAGAGGCTATGGCTCAGGTTGGAGGGATTCTAGTTCTGAATACCGTTCCAGACCCAGAGAATTACCTCACTTATTTAATGAAAATAGATGGCGTTAAGTTTCGTAAAATGGTAATGCCAGGCGATACAATCGTTTTTAAACTTGAGCTAGTCAGCCCAATAAGGCGAGGTATCTGCCATATGAAAGGACACGCTTACGTAGGGAATGAATCCGTGATGGAAGCCGAGATGATGGCCCAAATAGTAAAAAGAGACACCGAATGAACCAACCCTTATCTTTTGTACACCCCCAGGCAAAAATTGCCGACAATGTGGTAATCGAACCTTTTGTTACCATTCATAAGAATGTTGAAATAGGACAAGGTTGCTGGATAGGTTCGAACGTTACCATTATGGAAGGCGCTAGAATTGGCAAGAATTGCAGGATTTTTCCTGGAGCAGTAATTTCTGCCGTCCCACAGGATTTGAAATTTGATGGAGAAGAATCTTTCGTTGAAATAGGTGATGACGTTACGATTCGTGAGTGCGTTACCATTAACAGGGGAACAAAAGCAAGCGGTAAGACTGTGATTGGTAACAAGTGCTTAATCATGGCTTATGTACATGTTGCTCATGACTGTATTCTTGGCGAAGGAGTTATACTTGCCAATGCATGCACACTTGCTGGTCATATTATTATTGATGATTACGCTATTTTGGGCGGAATGTCTGCCCTGCATCAATTTGTTAGAATTGGAGCACACGCCATTGTTTCGGGAGGGGCATTGGTGGTAAAAGACGTGCCGCCATATTGCAAGGCTGCACGTTATCCGTTGAGTTACTCTGGTGTGAACAGCGTTGGCATGAAACGTAGAGGATTCTCAGTTGAAAAGGTTCGAGAAATCCAAGAAATATATCGTGTGCTCTTCTTGAAGCATTACAATGTAACTCAAGCCTTGTCGCATTTAGAAGCGGAATTTCTTGTAACTGATGAGCGTGATGAAATCATCAAATTCATTCGAGATTCGAAGCGCGGAATAATGAAAGGATATCAGTTTATGAACGGAAACGGATCTAAGTAAGTATGTCTTCTTTGCCGCAGATTTCTTTGCGAAACGTAGGGAAACGGTATAATTATGAATGGATTTTTCGTGGAGTAACTCATACGTTTAAGGCAAATGAGCATACTGCTATTCTTGGTTCAAACGGTTCTGGGAAATCTACATTGCTCCAAGTTATTCTGGGCAGTACAGTTCACTCAGAAGGCGAAATATCTTACCAGTTAGATGGAAATAATTTTAATGCCGAAGAAACAGTTGGCAAGTTTTCATTGGCTACTCCTTACCTAGATATTATTGAAGAATTTACACTGATGGAGATGTTAGAATTCCATCAAAAAATGATAGCCTTCCGAAACGGAATTGATCTAAAGGGTATTGTAGACCGTTTGTATCTATCAGACGCTAAGGACAAAGCCATTAAGCACTTTTCCTCTGGAATGAAGCAACGTGTAAAGCTGGGTATAGCTCTGATGTCGGATACTCCATTTGTATTGCTTGATGAGCCAACTTCGAACCTTGACGCTATGGCAATAGACTGGTACAACCAATTGGTTGAAGAATTCAAAAACGGTAGGGTGATTATTGTTTGCTCAAATGATCAGAAGGCCGAATTTTCATTTTGTTCTGAGCAATTAAACGTAGGGGATTTTAAATAATCCTAGCGCTTTTCGAAATTGAGTGAAGCGGAATTAATACAATAACGCAATCCGGTAGGTTGAGGGCCGTCTTCAAATACGTGACCCAAATGAGCATCACATCTGGCACAATGCACTTCATCTCTCATCATACCAAAACTCATATCCGAAGTCTTTTCTACATTCTGCTTTAGAAAGCTGTAGTAACTAGGCCAGCCTGTGCCACTTTTGAACTTGGTTTTCGAATCAAACAACTCTAAGTCGCAGCATATACAGGAGTATGTGCCTTCAACTTTATTGTTCCAATAAGTGCCAGTAAATGCCCGTTCAGTTCCTGATTCGCGCGTAACGTAATACTGCTCCTCACTGAGCTTTTCTTTCCAGTATTTCTCAGGCTTGGTTATTTTCTGAACATCAGATTGTGCCGAAACAGAACCAAAAACCATCAAAAAACAAAATGCAAATAAGTACTTCATCATTGCTTAACACCAAGAGGGTGGCTATGTTTATAATTGAGGTTTTTTATAATCTCAATGAGTACTACATACTTTTTTGGCACCTCATTTTAAGCTAGCTCAATACGGAAGAAAGAAGTATGTTACTACTTTTTGCCCCCATTCAATTGTTCGAACGAAACAATTCGGTAGCCTTCTGGAATGGTCTGGTCAAAAAGATTGTCTTCTACTGCGAGGGTGATTTTAGTTGCCTTAGAAATGAGAACACCATCTTTGCTCGTTTCTATCATCAACAACGGAAACCCATCAAGCTTAGAAAAGAAATATCCCTCGAACTCAAAATCGTGCGACTTAAGTTTTGGAGTGTACCAAACTTCAATTGTCTTGTCTTTCAGAGATACTTGAGCCTTAGAACACGTGTAACCCTTAATTTTTTTCGACCCCTCAGTTAGCGTAATCTTCATACTACTATTATCATGTGCTAAAGATTCTTCAGAAAGTTTACTCGCAATTTTAACCGATCCGCTTTGCATAGAATTGAGAAGCAACCCTTTTTTAGCATCTAAATCGTAAACCATTTTCAGGTCTACCATTTTGTTCACCAAAACCATAGACATCTTGTTGCCTTTGTAGGCATAGCTTAAGAAATCGCTATCGGCTTGATTTACGGTAGGGTCATCTCCTGTAATCTCAAACTCAACAACAAAATTACTAACGGAAGTCTGTCCTTGTGCCACGGATGAGCAAAGCAAGAGTGTGAGAACTAGATACAGATAGGAAGGGGTCTTAAACATGGTATTGAGATTAAATGAGTTATTGTTTACCCAACATAGCTTTTTTCAAGTCGTCATCTGCTGGTTTATCTCCAAGCCAAATGCCGAACAACGCTTTCTTGAAATCCATGCCTTCAATAGTGCCTTCAAGCTTTCCATTCTTGTAAGACTCTACGCCTTTTCCAGGAACGTAAACAATATCAAATACGTTGCCTTCAACAATTTCACTCTTCTTAAACGTGTTTACAAAAACATCAATTTCAGATTTTAAAGGAGCGGTATTTCCGCCCGTGCTTGCTTCAAAGCCTTCCATAATAGCTTCGCTCATGTTCTCACTGCTAATCATGCCAGAAGTAATTTCAAGCTTAACTGCCATGGCTTCGTCAGCGTTTACCACCGCTTTTGCATCGTTAGATTTACTGGTGAGGTACAACCCACCAACATACAGTTTAAAGAATAATTTCTTTCTAATTCCTCCACCGTTAAGGTCCACATTTGCGTCTCCAGCTTTTATACTTGCAGGTAGTGTGACTCCATTAATGGTAACTTGAGCTTGGGTTGGAAGTGCCAAGGTTAATGCAATAATTGTGGTTAATAGTAATCTCATAATCTGGGTTTTAGATTGCGCTAAGATATGTGATAATCTAATTGCCTTTAGGCAAGAACAAAGCCAATTTGATTGTGAGAAAACAAGACAATTGTGTGCAATGTTTACATTGGTGAATGTGAAATGTCTATCAGTAAATCATTGAATAACTTGCCTTCAAATTCAAGAACATGAAACAGCTAATCAATTCAACAATAGTCTTCGTCTTTCTACTTGTTACCAGTTCGTGCACGTATACAACGGGAGAAGGGCCTTTAGTTGAGAAAGAGTTTGCAAAAGATGCTTTTCGGGACGTTGAACTTGATGGCTCTTTTAATGTGAATATCACCCAAGGCGCACAGCAAAACGTGGTCGTAAACGGACAAGAGAATATCATTGAGAAGCTTAAAATGGATGTGCTGGATGGCGTACTGTATCTAAGTCTAGAGCCCGGTAATTACATGAATTATGAACTTGAAGTGGACCTAACCATGCCTAGGTTGCAAACGGTGGTGTTATCTGGTTCTGGTGATATAAAGTTGGGCACATTCGTGGGATTGGACGAATTAAAAATAAGTCTAGATGGGTCTGGAGATATTGAGTCGGAAGGCGTTCTGGAGGTTAACGGATCTGCAACTATTGATTTAGAAGGAAGTGGAGATATAGACCTAAGTCTTAAGGCCGAAAAGGTGATGGTGGATTTAGATGGTAGCGGAGATGTCGACCTAAATGGCACTTCTTCAACTTTAAAAGCCATGTTAGACGGAAGCGGAGATATTAAAACATACAAGCTGCAATCGCTGCGTGCAGAAGTAGAATTAGAAGGTTCAGGAAATGTCAAGGTATATGCTTCAAAAAGTTTGAAAGCATCTTTAAAGGGCTCAGGAGACATCCGTTATAGGGGCGAGCCAACAGTAGAGGCAAAAATTGATGGTTCGGGAACTATTGAAGCAGATTAGAATCTATTTTTGCAGGCCTAAATAAAACACCATGAGCGAGACAAAGAACCCAAGAGTATTTTTTGATGTAAGTATTGATCAGCAACCAGCTGGTAGAATAGAGTTTGAGCTAAATGCTGATATCGTGCCTAAAACTGCCGAGAATTTCCGTGCATTATGCACAGGTGAAAAAGGCTTTGGTTACAAAGAGAGTTCTTTTCATAGAGTAATCCCCCAGTTTATGCTGCAAGGCGGTGACTTCACAAATCACAACGGAACAGGTGGAAAATCCATTTATGGCGAGAAGTTTGAAGACGAAAATTTTGATTTGAAGCATGAACAACCAGGATTGCTAAGCATGGCTAATGCGGGACCTGGAACAAATGGATCTCAATTCTTCATCACAACCATTTCTTGTCCTTGGTTAGATGGAGCACACGTGGTTTTTGGAAGGGTAACCAAAGGATTAGACATAGTTGAAAAGATTGAACTTTGTGGCTCGCGCGCTGGCGCAACTTCAGTTCCTATTAAAATTGAAGATTGTGGTGAGCTCTAGAGCATAATCATCAAGTTATTGCAAACGATTTTTTGATTAAGCCAATGAACTTCCGGGTTCATTGGCTTAAATTTTAATCAGCTTTTTGGCTAAACGCACATTGGGGACAGGTTCTTCAACAATGAAAAATAATGCTAATAAAAAGCTGGGGAAAAGGTTCATTCCTCGTTGCTAGGTAAACATTTCTTTGGTTTTGATTATATACCTTGTACGTATAAACCAATAAAATCAAGTTCAATGTACTTAAGAGTTCTACTTGCATCGCTGGCCGGAACGGCCTGGAATTTCTTTGGCGGTTGGGTCATTTATGGCATGCTGCTCATGGATTATTATCAATCGCATACCATCGTTTATGACGGTCTGGCAAAGGAGGACCCAGATATGGTTTGGCTCATAATAAGTTGTTTTGCCCCGGCTCTGCTAATTGCAATTATGGAGGATAGAACGGGAAAATCAAGTCTTATTGGAGGAGCCATTACAGGCTTTACAATTGGATTTTTGCTTCAATTAACCTTTACCGGTAGCATGTTTGCTTTCTTTAATTTGCATGATAGTACTGCTGTTTTAGCAGTAGATGTAGTTATTGGCGCATTGTATTATGCGGTTACTGGAGCTATTGCAGGAGGGATTCTTGGCTTTAAAAAAGCATAGTTTAAAATCCTTTACTACTGCTATTCAGAACATAAAACTTGCAATGGTAATTGGTGTGCTCTTTTTGTTTGGAGGAATTCAAATGGCTAGAGACTTTCCTGCCCCGCTATGGTTTGATGTTGTAGACATAGTACTTGCTTATATTTCAATGGGGTTTTTAGGTTGGAATCTTGAAGGAAGTATGCAAGTAAAACCAAAATCATTTTCTGAATTGAGCCGTCATGCATGCGCATGGCGGCTTTTTGTTGCCAGTTACAATTGACCAAATCGACTTTTGAGGCTTGTGAAATCGTTTAACTTTCGTCTCGCAAATCAGACTAAAACCTAGTTAAATACATACAATATGAAAAAAATCTACTCTACTATTTTATCAGTATTAACGGTTGGAGCGGTTCTTACCGCTTCTGCACAACAACAGCCTACTAATGGCGATTTCGAAAGTTGGGATGGAAACGGTGATCCAACTGGCTGGAGCGACATGAGAACCGGTGTCCTTTGTAGTTTTTGCGGTTTTGGTTCTTCACAACGAATTTTTGAGGATAACGGTGTAGTTCACAACGGTAACGCTAGTGTTAGAATTGAAACAACCGAGGTGTTCGGTAGCATCATAAATGGTACGATGACTACCGGCCAAATTCATGCACCGTCTACTACGCCTTCTGAGGGGTTTGCTCAAACACATGTAGGCCAGGCAGACTTTAACCATCCAATGACTGATATGCCAGATAGTTTGGTGTTTTACGCACAGTATAACGAAACTGGCACGTCAGATTCTGCTTCCGTGGCAGTAACGCTTCACGACAACTCGGATTACAGAGACCCGAACGGAGATGACAGTCAGGTAATTGCTTATGTGAGAAAACGATTTCAAACTGCAGGTATTGGTAACTGGGTTAGAATTTCTGCGCCATTTGATTACTCTGGAGGCTCTTCTAATCCTATCGCTTACGCCTTAATGACTTTCACATCAAGCTATCAGCCAGGTGCTGGAAGTAGCTCTGCGAAACTTTGGGTAGATGATTTCGAATTCATATACAACCCAGACCTAACTGGAGTTGAGGAATTGGCTGATGTTGTTGGGGTTTATCCGAACCCAACAAATGATGGTAGGATTACCATCAACCTTGGATACGATAACCTTACTGGTTCTGCTACTGTGCTAAACATGATGGGACAAACTGTTGGTTTGTTCAACTTCTCAAATGAGAATAAGATTAACGTAGAAATCAACCAGCCTACTGGAATGTATTTCATCAATCTTCAAACAGAAAACGGAAGATCCACTACAGTGAGAGTAGTTAAGAGCTAACTAGTTCTTTTCTATGTAAAAAAGCCCCGAACACAATTGTGTTCGAGGCTTTTTTATTTGGTTTGGTGTTAGCGATTAGACCATCTCCACACTTCGCTTCAAGAATTCACTGAGCTCTTTTCCTTTAAGTAATCCTTGGCTTAGCAAAGCAAGGTCGCAAAGCTGTTTTGCTTTCTTCTCCTTGTTGTCTCCTTTGCTTCTCAAGATTTCGCCCACTTTTGGATGGTTAGCATTTACAACCAAGTTGTACATCTGAAAACCGCCCATTCCCATCATTTGGTTTTGTCCGCTCATCTTCTGCATGTCGGCCATTCTACGCATGAATTCTGGCTGAGTAACAGTAACTGGCATTTCAGTTTCACTCAAGTTTTCAAACGCAACAGTAAAGTTGGTTTTGCTTTCTTCTGAGTTTACTTGAGCTTCAAATATTGGCTTCAATTTCTCTTTCTCTTCATCAGAAAGTTTGCTTGGAGTTTCTTCGTCCTTGTTGATGAGTTTGTCAACGATATCAGCATCAACTCTTGCAAATGTGCTGTTCTCTAGTTTCTGCTCTAACTGATTCACAAAGTGAGAATCTAAAGGAGAATCCATCACCATTACATCATAGCCCTTATCTGTAGCGCTGTTGATGTAAGAATGCTGTCCAACTGCATCATTTGTGTAGAGGTAAACCAACTTCTTGTCCTTGTCAGTTTGAGCCGCAGTAATGTGCTCTTTGTATTCCTCCATCGTGAAATACTTTCCTTCTGTGTTCTTGAACAACCAGAACTTGGAAGCACGCTCTTGAAACTTTTCATCGCTCAGCATTCCATACTGAATGAAAATCTTGATATCATCCCATTTAGCCTCAAAATCCTTTCTGTCAGCTTTGAAAAGCTCAGCCAATTTATCAGTCACTTTTTTGCTGATGTGATTGCTGATTTTCTTCACGTTATGGTCGCTCTGTAAATAGCTTCGCGAAACGTTCAAAGGAATATCTGGTGAGTCGATTACACCGTGTAGCAGTGTCAAGAATTCCGGAACAATGCTTTCTACGTTATCAGTAATGAAAACCTGATTGCTGTAAAGCTGAATCTTGTCTTTCTGAACCTGAATATTGTCCTTAATCTTCGGGAAGTAAAGGATTCCGGTTAGGTTAAACGGATAATCAACATTTAGGTGAATGTTAAACAAAGGCTCATCAAATGATGATGGATACAACTCTTTGTAAAACCCGTTGTAATCCTCTTCGCTTAGTTCAGATGGTTGCTTAGTCCAAGCAGGAGAGGTGTTGTTGATTACGTTGTCTTCAACAAACTCAACATCTTCACCGATTTTTTCGCCTTTATCATCGCGCTTAGCATATTCGGTTCTTGTTTTCGTTCCAAATTTGATGGTAACAGGAAGGAACTTGCAATACTTATCAAGTATTCCTTGAATACGAGCTTCTTCCAAAAACTCCTTACTATCGTCCGCAATGTGAAGAACGATGTCGGTTCCTCTGTCTTTTCTATCGTGTTCCGATAACGTGTAATTCGGACTTCCATCACATGTCCAATATGCGGCTTTCTTACTTTTTACATGGCTTTTGGTGATAATCTCCACCTGCTTAGCTACCATAAAAGAAGAGTAGAAACCAAGACCGAAATGACCAATAATCGCTTCAGACTTGTCTTTGTACTTATTCACAAATTCTTCTGCTCCTGAGAAAGCGATATCGTTGATGTATTTGTTTACATCATCTACGCTCATGCCAACTCCCTTATCCTTAATGGTAAGGGTTCCAGCTTCTTTGTCAAGTACAATCTCGATGGTTATGTCACCAAGTTCGCCTTTGATTTTATCCATGCCACTAAGCGTTCTTAGCTTTTGGGTTGCATCGGTTGCGTTAGCTACCAACTCACGCAAGAAAATCTCGTGGTCTGAGTAAAGGAATTTCTTAATAATTGGGAAGATGTTCTCGGTAGAGACATTGATTGTTCCCTTTTGTGTTTTATCTGCAGTATCTGTTGCCATAATAGTTAGCGGTTAGATATTAGGTTAGTAGTTCTTATTGATTCCGCGATAGTCAATAGCTGTGCCATTGGAGAAAAACGGAAGGGTTGTCAGTTTTGTACTGAAATGAAATAGGAGAGAGGTGACAGGATAGCAGTTGAATACCAAAGAACCACAGGTTTCCCTTAGTGCGAGATGACAATCAAATTAACACCCTTTTAGCTAGAGCTACACGAGTTTTGTTACTCGGTGTCTTTACGCACAAATAGCCTTACCCTTCTTCCTTGTCATCCGCCTGCTTGGCTAAACGGTACAGATAAGAACTGTAAATGTTACGCTTTGCAAACCGAACCTGCTTGTCTGAATTATGGAATTTGAGGAACACATTTTTGGGTACTCCAAAAAACTCGTAGGTATTTCCATCTAAGTAGGAAATTTCCAATAAAACCCCTTTATGTACGTAGTCGGCAATACCACCTTTAGTGGTTGTAAGCTCAAAAGCCGGTGCATTGGTAACCTTTGTCTCTGGCGAGATGCTGATTAGAAATTTGTAACCATCAATTATTTTCCGGCTCATAACCTCTGCCTCAGCTGCTTTTTCATCTCCCTCCATAAACTTATCAGGGTGCCATTCTTTTACCAGATTACGGTAACTGGTCTTTAACTCCTTAAGAGTTGATGTGTCTTCTGTTCCGAAAATTTTTCTGTACTCACCAATGCGCTTCATGTGTCCGTTTTTTAGGGCGCGCAAAAGTACCTATAGATTTCTTGAGTTTACACGTTTTACTTTTAGGTACTCGAACTACTTAAAATCACAAAGCTTGCGTGCTATTTCTAGCCCCTATTTCTTGTTGGTATTGTAGGTGGTTTTTTATCCTGGAGCCCTTAATACCTATATCATTAAAGAGTACTCAAATCCTGAAAAGGTGTCGAAGTCGTTAACAGTAGTAATGGCATAACACAAAAACACCGAGGTGCCTTATACCAGAAGTAAAAGCAACTATGTTGATCTTAGAAACTATACTTCCCCTGTTTAACCATGTATTTGGTTATGTCTCGTCTTAGTTCCTTAGGGTTGATGTTGTAGCTCTTAATAAGCTTACGAACGATGAAGTTTACTTTGCGCTTTTCGCCATCAGAAGCAAAGCTTGAAATAGCATCCTTAGCTGTTTTACGAACGCGTTCTAACGATTCGTACAGGTAAACCTGCATCATAGCTCGCTGAATTTCTAGCTTTTCTTTATCGCCACCCATTGTTTCAAGCTTGCGCACTTTAAGAACAGCAGAATCGCACACAAAGGCATCCGCCAAAATATCGGCAAGGTTCATCACAATTTCTTGCTCATCAACCATCTTCTTACCAAGCTTCTTACCAGCAGTGCTAGAAATGTATAGGAATACATCTTTTAACGCCTGAACGATTCTTGCTTCTTCAGAAGCACCCGTTTTTGTTCCAGAAAAGATGGACTTTATAACCCTGCTTTGCACGTCTTTACCAGCACCAATCAGGTCAATTTCTTTGGTTTTAAGGGCGCGCTTGGTCAACTCAGCAACCGAAAGCATTCGGTTAATCTCGTTGGTTCCTTCATAGATTCTGGTAATCCGAGCATCGCGGTAACCCATTTCAATTCCGGTCTCAGCAGAATACCCCATTCCTCCAAATATTTGGAGGGTTTCATCAATTACGTAATCAAGATTTTCTGAGCCCTTTACCTTCAGAATGGCACATTCTATGGCGTATTCTCGAATAGATTCAAGCTTCGATTCTTGAACTTCCATTCCGCCCTTTTGCAGTTCTTCTCGTTTAAGGTCAATGTTTCGGCCAATTCTCCAAATGCCTGCATCTACACAAAACACGCGCGAAGCCATTTCTCCAAGCTTGTGTTGCATAGCACCAAACTCAACAATTCGAGTATCAAACTGCTTACGCTCGGTTGCATACTCAATGGCTTGGTTAATGGCAAATTTGCAACCACCATTTGTACCAGCGGCAAGCTTAATTCTTCCTGTATTAAGAATATTGAGCGCCATGGCAAAACCACCTTGTCGTTCTCCTAATAGATTTTCTACTGGAATTGGAGTGTTCTCAAAAAACACTTGTACCGTAGATGAACCTTTAATACCAAGCTTTTTCTCTTCGGCTCCAATCGTTATGCCGCCAAATCCTTTCTCAACAATAAATGCCGTAAGCTTATCGTCATCATCAATCTTAGCAAAAACAACAAAGATGTCTGCAAAACCACCGTTGGTAATCCACATTTTCTGACCATTCATCAGGTAATGCGTTCCTGCTTCGTTAAGCACACATTTTGTTTTGCCCGAGTTGGCATCTGAGCCGGCAGTTGGTTCTGTAAGACAATAACTCGCCTTTAGTTTGGCAGATGCTACTCCTGGCAAATACTTAGCCTTTTGTTCTTTGGTTCCGTAATACACAATTGGGAGAGAGCCAATAGAAGTGTGCGCACCTATTGTAGTGGCAAATGAAAAGCCCTGAGAAATCATTTCAGAGAAAATTAACCCTGTATTGAAATCAAGAGCCATTCCACCATGCTCTTCGCTAATGGAAATACCACAAAGGCCTAATTCTGCTGATTTTTCTAGTAGCGAAACAATTTCTGCCTGATGCTTGGAAGCTTCAAGTTCATAACCGTTTTTCTTCATTGGCTCCTGAATTTCCTGAATACAGAAATCACGAACCATTTCGCCAATCATTTTCTGTTCTTCAGTAAATTCTTCATTGATGAAAATATCTTGTGGATTACCTTCTTCTATCAGAAATGTACCGCCTTTGAGTGTCATGTTGCGCTTATTTGATACAAAAGTAATTAAAAAGCAATGCGTGCATTGTAAATTATGATTCAGTTGTTTTGTCATATATCAACATTCAATTATTGAGTGTTTTGTTACTTCGTACTATGAGTTCAGCAACAGACATTCCAACTTTAGAAGAGTTAAGAGACGTTTTTGATAAGCGCAGACCCTATTTTCATTTAAGCAAAGGCCGAACGGAAGAGGGGTTATTCAAGTTTGACGTCAATGAATCTTTGGTGGCTTCTGAGGATTCTTTTGAAGAGGACTTGCTGCTGATTTCGTTTCCGATTGCATTCATGGATAATATTGCTCCGGTACTGCATCATTTTGGTTTGAATACCGATAAAGAGAACTTCCTAGAGCAATGCCGAGAAGTTATCGCGGTAGCAGAAAACCACCAGAACGAAAAGGGTGGAGGGAAGATGAGTTTCCAGAGTTTGTTCTACAACATTCCAGAGTCTATTCAATCGGTGAATTACGATGCCGTAATTGTGCTGTCCATTCATGTTTTAGATAAGAAAGAAGAAGAGCGCGACTATAGAATGGTCGGGTATATTCACGCCAATGAGTTCGATTTTGCACCTTATGAAGATGAAACAAAGATTGAGAAAGGCTATTACTACAATATGCTTAGGGTTACCGAGCATTCAGAAAATGGCGTAAAAATCTACCGCAGGAAGAAGATATTCTCTTTGATGTTTTCCATTCTGCATCATTTGGTTTACCAAAATGGTGTCAATTTCTGCTTTGCTTGTATGGGTAAAGAGAACAAGAGTATTAAAGAGGCCTTGCACAGAAATACACTAATGCATGATGAGTATTACGAGCGTTTGCCGTTTACCATGTACTCTAAGGTGAACAGACTTTACGGCAAAAAGAAGCACTACGAAACGCTGGTAGATATTACGCATGACGAAGCTAGAATGCGCGAATACTACACCCAGATGCATGCTAAAATGAAGAAGTATCTGTTTTACAATCACCTCAACTTTGAAGATTTCCAGAAGTTGATGCTAAATATGAAGGAGTATTCTCCAACAAGTGGGGTTTATGCTCATTTTGATGATGCTGGTAACATGCTTACCGCCAGTGGTGCAATGAACTGGGGAGAGTTCCTCACGTTTCAAATTGTAAACCCAAAAGGGATTTTCATTCTAGCTCAGAAGTCTGGCATAATGAAGCACTTCTTTAAACCATCAATGGGTATTGGAAAACCAGAGCATTATAAGAAGCTTTTGAAAGGCTTGTGCTACAAATACCATAAAGAGGCTGGGGTAGGTGTTACCGTTATTTCTACTTCAGAAGGAGACGAATACAAGGATATTTACAAGAGTTTGCTTGATGATGAATATGCCTATTTCATTATCTGTAACGATAAAGAAAAGCTTCAGCAATTCAAGAAGCGTTCTGAGAGCCCAGATGGTCATCCGATGCTTTTCCTTGATCAGCCGATTATTTAGTGAAGACCTGTTAGTTTTCTAAAACCTAGTAGCTCTGAACTACTGAATGTACAATTTCTTAATCCTCTTCTTCGGACCAGGGCAAAACTGGGTGTGGCAACTCATGCATTGGTCAACCATTTGGTTAAAGTTGAATACTGAGCTTGAATCAGCGGATTCTAACTCCTTAATTGAGTTGATATAAGCCTCGGCAAAAGCCTCAAAAACGGGTCCGTTTACTGTTGGGTCGGTTGGTATTGCAGAATGAATGTCTTGATATTTCTTAAGGCCAGTTAACGGCTTTCCATCAACTACAAGCTGCTTCAAACTATCCGATTCTTCAAACATATCTCGCATGAGCAAAGCCAGTTCAGAATCTCCGTTTGGGTTAATAGGGTGCTTCTTAATTTCGGTTGTTTCAGTCTTGCACCCCAAAATCAACCCGAGACTAAACAAGCTAATGATGACTAATCTACTTCCCATTTTTGTAATGATTTCATTTGCTTTTTAGCCTTGGTAACCAAGGTTTGGCGTTGCTGCAAAATAATTACTTCTAAGTACAATTTGTATTCAGGAATGAGCGCTGGATTACGTTTGCAGATAAACTCCAACAAACGCATGCTGGCATTTTTAACTGCTGGTTTGGCGTAGGGTTTCCCTAATTCTTCAAAAGCATAAGTGGCAGCCAAACCATCATGCTCTGTCGGAAACTTACTGTGGCTCAAATACCAAATAGTCATCCACCGGAACCATTCATGAGGCGGGTCATTCATTTTGCTTAAAAGCATCTCAATCTTCGGGAAAAGCAAAGACGGCTTCTTCTTAAACGTTTGTCCAAGAATAAAACCACTACGGTGGGCTATGTGTCCTTCTTCTCTATAAAATGAGTTAAAGACTTCTTCAAACACCTTGATGTCGGATGCTATGAAAGTTGATATGCTTTTAGACTTATCAGCGTCCCAGCGGTTGTAAAGAAGAGCGCGCCAGTCTTTCATTCGTGTTTTCTATTGGCCAGCACATTGTCTAAAGTCCATTCAATGCGCTCTTGGTTTTCGGTACTTCTAATACTACAGCTTGATTTGCTGCAAATTCTGCAAGAACTAGGGGCGCACGGGTCGGTATGAATGAACATTTCAACTCCTTCGGGATTACTGCCTTTTACTATTTGTTCAGCAGTTTCAATCTCAACATGAGCTTCTTCAACTGTGAGGTAGGAGGGAACCGTAATGTGGCAATCTATATGAATATTCTTGCCAAACTTTTGAGCTCTAAAGTTGTGTAAATCAATCAAGTTCTCTGTCCTGTTCAAGTTCAATTCAGTAATTAATTGTTTCAGTAAATCAAAATCAGCTTCATCCATAATCCCTGCAAACGATTTTCGAATTTCCTTTATTCCGATAAAGCCAATAAACACCCCAAACCCAAGTGCAATTGCACTATCAATCCACGCATATCCAGTTAGCAAGACAATACCCAAACCGATTATCATTCCAAAGGAAGTGTAGCCATCGCTTTTAAGGTGTTTACCACTGGCAACCATGGTTGGAGACTTATATTTCTTGCCGTAGTTCTCGGTAATTATGCCAAGTACAAAATTTATTGCGCCAGCTCCACCCGCTAACCACATACCCGTATCCAATTCCATCAATTGATGTTCGGTAATCAAACCTTCAACCGATTTGTAAACGATTCCTATGCCAGCAATTAGAATAAGCGTTCCTTCAATTCCTGCAGAAATGAATTCAATTTTGCCATGGCCATACGGATGGTCTCTGTCTTTGGGTTTTGCAGCTAAAATGAGGCTGTATAAAGCAAATGTTCCTGCAACCACATTTACAATGCTCTCCATTGCATCGGAAAAAATGGTGTTGGAGTTTGTAAGTAGATAGGCAAGGAATTTAAGTCCAAGAATTATCACACCAGTGCCAACGGCAACCCACTGAAATCGTATGTGTTTTTTGTCTTTCAAACCGAGAGACTAAGTTATATGATTACTGTTTTATCATTGGCCTACAAAAGTTAAGAGAGTTACCTAACTTTCGCGGCAACTTTACAGCATGAAAAACATAATTGTCCCCTTCGATTTTTCTCACAACTCAAGAAACGCACTAGAGTATAGTGCCCAATTTGCAAAACGTATGCAATCTGTTTTGCATATTTTTCATGCTTACGATAGGAGCGAGGTGCTGGAAGGTATAAAAGTTGCCACCACCATTTCGGCAATGGAAGACACACGAACAAAGATGATTCTCCAGTTTGATTTAGCTGAAGACCAAGTTAAATCTCACGTAATACAAGGTGAATTTATTGAGGAGATTATTCAATTTATTAAAGGAAATAAGGTAGACCTCATAGCTATTGGAACAAGAGGAGCTTCTGGTTTGCGTGAGTTACTAGTAGGCAGTAACACGGTTCAATTAATGCAAGAAGTTCGGGTAATTCCAATGTTGGTTGTTCCAGAAAAAGCAGACTTCAACCCACTTAGAAACATTCTTTTGTGCTCAGACCTTCATGAAATTGCCAATGATGATGCGTTAGACCTGGTGAAGGAGATTGCCATGGAATTTGAAGCCGATGTTCGTCTGGCTCACGTAGAAAAAGGCAGTGGTAACCCTACCTATGAAAAGGTGCTTGAAAAGAGGCGAGAAATGCACATTTTTGAACCAGAAGTAGATTGCACCTACAAGCGCATAATTGCAAAAGACATTGTAGAGGGTATTAAGTACTACATGGATAAAAAGAATGATAACGACATGGTTGCCATGGTTTATCGCACCCACTCATTCATTGAAACCATTTTTGGAAAGAATCATACCCACGAAATGGCTTACCACTCTACCGTGCCGTTGTTGGTTTTGCCAGAGGGAAAAGGTTAGAACTCTATTCGCATACTATTTATTGATTCGTCTCGCTTGCCAGCAAAACGCTCACTCATGCAACAATCCTTATCAATCCTATTTCTAGCGGCTGTTCTTTTTGCAAGCTGCGATAGAC
Source organism: Bacteroidia bacterium (assembly GCA_047614525.1). Classification (GTDB taxonomy): domain Bacteria; phylum Bacteroidota; class Bacteroidia; order UBA10329; family UBA10329; genus UBA10329. The sequence goes on from JBLHEU010000003.1 coordinate 21,828, forward strand.
CTGATTGCACCAACGCAAATCAAGTATTTAGTACTAACAAACCAAACTCAAACCAATACGTGCTAGAGTTGGCCAAGCAGCTGAAATCTGTTGACCAAAGCAAAAGGACATATTGGATTAAGGCGTACGAGAAGATTGAAGCCAAGGAGTATCTCAATATCTACATTCAGGGTGATGGTCTCTGTGCTCAAACCAGGTTATTGGTTGAAGACTGGTCCAACCTTGAGTTTCTTCATAAGGCAGAAGGGAAGGGGTATATCGGTGCCGAAATTCAAAACCTAAGGTTGGAGTTGAGAATAGAAGAGGAAACATCATGTTTGGTGTATGTTTCTCATGATGCCATATTAGATTGATTTCCTGTTTGTTTTGAGTACTGCCTTACAGTACTTGGTTGATAATTTACGGTAATGGGGGAGTTTTGTTATATTCGTTTCAAATTTAACCCCCATGGAAAACGAAGCCGCTCAGTCTGAGGCAGTAGAACCAACACCTCAACCACAATTGGTAATTGACAAGCATATTGCTGTATACCTGATGGAAACCTGTAAGTGGGGTAAGTTCCTCGCAATTATGGGATTTGTTGGAGTTGGCTTTATGGTGGTAATTGGGCTGTTGATGATGACAGTGCTTTCATCCTTCATGTCCCAAGAAGCCAACATGCCTTTTCCAGCAGGGCTTTTGGGAGGTTTCTATCTTTTAATCGCGGTAGGTTACTTTTTCCCATCATTATACCTGCTCAATTTTTCTAACAAAACTAAGCTTGGTCTCAACTCAATGTCTCAAATCGCCATGACAGAGGCTTTTTCCAATCTTAAATCTTTATTCAAGTTTATGGGAGTATCCATCGTAGTTGTGCTTGTAATTTATGGGCTAATACTCCTTGGTTCTATTGCTGTAGGAATAGCAGCAGGTTTAGGATAAGGTTAGTTGTTCTAACTTCTAGATGGCGCGTGTTCTTAGAGCCCGCCCTACGTATTTCATCATCCAAAAAGAGGCTGGTTTATAAGCTTCGCAACGGTTGGTTATAAGAGTACAAAGGCTTTTTGGTGAAAGTAGAAAAAGGACGAAAAGCATCTACATCTACAACAAGGAACATGTCCCCTTGCCGGAAAAGAAATACACGCACTTACGGCTTTCAGAGCAAGCAGAATGGATGTAATACTTTAATAAAAAGAAGACAGAGGCCAATGCGCTACAGTCTGATATTGATAGAATTAATATAGAGATAAACCAAATGGTTTATCAGCTTTATGGGCTGAGTGAGTAGGGAATAGCTATAGTAGAAAAGACCTAGTAGGTTTTAAAACCTACTAGGTCTCGTTAAACCAGAGTGCCTAGTAAATAGCAGGCTGTTGTTCAGCCACACGCTTATCAGAAATGTACTGGTCGTAGGTCATAAGCTTGTCTATGTACCCATTTGGTCCAATCTCAATAATGCGGTTTGCAACCGTTTCCACAAATGTGTGGTCATGAGATGTGAACAGAACAGTACCATCATAATCCTTCAACCCGTTGTTAAATGCCTGAATAGATTCAAGATCTAAGTGGTTAGTTGGTTCATCAACTACAAGTAGGTTAGCTTCATTAAGCATCATTCTGCTAAGCATGCATCGTACTTTTTCTCCTCCAGAAAGCACGCTGGCAGATTTAAATACTTCTTCGCCCGTAAACAGCATTTTACCAAGGAACCCACGGATGTAGATTTCGCTTTTGTCCTCAGAAAACTCGCGCAACCAATCAATTAGGTTCTCCTTGGTGTTAAAATACTTTCCGTTCTCAGTAGGTAGATAAGCGTTTGTAATCGTCTGACCGTATTCAATCCCTCCCGAATCAGCTTCTTGTTCGCCCATCAGAATTTTGAATAAAGTAGTTGTAGCTAATCCACTCTCGCTGATGAAAGCAATCTTATCACCTCGGTTTACTTCAAACGTAAGTTTAGAAAACAACGTCTGTCCGTTTAGGCTTTTGCTAATTGAATTAACGCTTAACACCTGATTACCAGCGTCTCTTGCTTGTTTAAAAATGATACCGGGGTACTTCCGAGAAGATGCTTGAATATCATCAATATTGATTTTTTCCAGCAACTTCTTACGACTTGTAGCTTGCTTGCTTTTTGATGCGTTAGCGCTAAACCTTCGCACAAAATCTTGCAATTCCTTCTTTTTGTCTTCGGCCTTTTTGTTGGTGCTTAGTTTTTGACGCAAAGCCAATTGACTAGACTCATACCAGAACGAATAGTTACCCGTGTACACCTTAATCTTTTTAAAATCGATGTCGGCAATAGATGTGCAAACGGTATCTAAAAAGTGTCTATCGTGAGAAACCACAATTACGGTATTCTCAAAGTCCATGAGAAAGTTCTCTAACCACTGAACCGTTCTTAAGTCAAGGTCGTTGGTAGGCTCATCAAGAATAAGAATGTCTGGGTCTCCGAATAAAGCTTGCGCCAAAAGAATACGCACTTTCAATGCGCCAGGCATATCCTTCATTAGTGCTTGGTGCTGGTCTTCGGTAATCCCCAAACCACTTAGAAGAGAAGACGCATCTGATTCTGCGTTCCATCCGTCCATCTCTGCAAATTGCTCCTCTAACTCAGACGCCTTAATGCCATCAGCTTCAGAAAAATCTGGTTTAGCATAAACTGCGGTTCGTTCCTGTATGTTGGTCCAAAGTGTGCTGTGACCCATCATTACTGTGTCAAGCACAGAGGTTTCATTGTACTCAGAGTGATCCTGTTTAAGCACAGCCATACGCTTACCCGGCTCAAGATGAACCGAACCTGAATTTGCGTTGATTTCGCCAGAAAGAATCTTTAAGAATGTAGACTTTCCAGCACCATTGGCTCCGATTACACCGTAGCAGTTAGCGCCAGTAAATTTGATGTTTACATCATCAAAAAGAACACGTTTTCCGTACTGGAGAGATATATTATTTGTAGAAAGCATAGGCTTGTTTTGGGCGCGCAAAGGTATTATTAACAATCGGGGCATAAAGCATCCAAGCTCTCCAATTTATATTCCTGAAAGGAGGAGGCGTAGCATACAACCCTAAAACCTGTTTTGCTGAGAACGAAGTAGAGCAGGAAGATGATTTTGAACCTGGTGTTGAAGCCAAGGTTAAAACCAAGTATATCGCTATTTGCCCAAATCAATAAAAGCCATCATACATAAAATCTTAAGATATTCAAAAACAGTTATATAAGTAATATTACTTCAAGTATTTTTTTAATATTAATATGCTTAAAAAAACCCTAATTATTTGTAAATTAAGGCTTCGTACACCTTAATTCTAGTCGTAGTTTTGCACTCCAATGGAGACAAAAACGGATAATGAAAATAGCATACCGGAATCACTTTCGTTACCACCAGATGCCAAAGGCGGGTGGCCAATAGGTAGTGCTCGGTTGTTTGCAAATGACCCAATTGCATATTGCGAAAAGCAGATTCCTGAGTTTGGAGTCATCTTCCAATTAAAGTCTGTTTTCTTTCGCTTTATTCCTGATTTTCATGGTGTTATGATTCTCTCTGACCCTGACATGATTAAACACGTTATGCAGGTAAATAATAAGAACTACGTAAAGAGCCGTGCATACAAGGTGCTTGCAGTACTCTTGGGCGAAGGGCTATTGACCAGCGAAGGTAATTTTTGGAGAAAGCAGCGAAGATTGATGCAGCCAGCCTTCCACAGAGATAGATTAGCATCGTTGGTTCATATTAAAACGAATGCCGGTCAGGCATTAGTAGACAAATGGGCAAAACTTAGCGATGGTACGGAGGTAGATGTTTCAGTTGATATGATGGAGATGACACTAGATATTGTTTGTCAGGCCATGTTTAGTAGCGATGTGGGAGATGCAATTGACGTGGTACATCAAGAATTTGATAAAGCAAATGAAAACCTCATTAAGCGGGTAATTAATCCATTCCCGTTGCCATTTTGGCTTCCATTACCAAGCATTAGAGATGAGAAACGTGGCTATGATGCCATCAAGCAAGTAGTGGCGGACATCATTGCAAAAAGAAGAAATTCAACCCAAAATTACGATGACCTTTTGGCCATGTTGATGGAGGTGGAAGATGCTGATACGCACGAAAAAATGAGTAATCAGCAAATTCAGGACGAGGTTATAACCATCTTTTTAGCTGGTCATGAAACCACTGCTGTGGCGCTTACTTGGCTGATGCATTGCTTAGACGAAAACCCAGAAGTTGAGCAGAAATTATTGGATGAAGAAAAAGCAGTATTAAACGGAAGAATCCCAAAGCTTGAAGATTTAAAAGCATTGGAATACACCAAAATGGTAATTGATGAAACACTGCGTTTGTATCCGCCAGCTTGGGTTATTGGCAGGCGTGCTTTAGAAGAAGACCAAATTGGAGGGTATCGTATACCAAAACACACCAATTGTCTGCTCCCTGTTTATTACGTGCATCGAGACCCAAAATACTGGGATGAGCCATTAAAGTTTAAGCCAGAAAGGTTTAATGCTGAGAACTCAAAAGGAAGGCACAAATTTGTCTATTTCCCCTTTGGTGGAGGACCAAGGCTTTGCATTGGCAACAACTTTGCACTTATGGAAATGCAATTAATTGTTCCTATGCTGGTGCGTGCATTAGGCCTTAAAAAGGCTGCGAATTTTGAGTTTAAAAAGGAGCCGTTAATTACCATGCGTCCTTCGCCCCACATGAAAATGATTATTAACAAGCGATAACACTTGTTCACAATCTGAGCCTTGCGGCAGCCTTTTGGCAAAAAATGTACGTACTTTTGCAAATTGGAATCAAACGAACAAATACCAGCAGAACCCGCTCCAGTGGTTGTAGAGAAAAAACAACTCTACGGTTATCAGGAAAATGCACTCAATCGAATTTTTGGTCGATTAGACGCTAAAGAAAAACCGTTTAACCTGCTTTTTCAACTTCCTACCGGTGGTGGCAAGACTGTCATTTTCTCCGAAATTGCTAGAAAATATACTCAGCAAACAGGGAAGAAGGTGATGATCCTGACGCACAGAATAGAGTTGTGCGGACAAACATCTCGAATGTTAGACGCATTTGAGGTTAAGAATAAGGTGATTACCAGCGATGTAAAAGACCTACCAGACAAAGACGAATTTCAGTGCTTTGTTGCTATGGTTGAAACGCTTAATAATCGCCTTAACGAAAAGGCTTTTGAGATTGATGACATTGGGCTTTTAATCATTGATGAAGCGCATTATAACTCATTTGGAAAACTATTAAAGTTCTTTGATAAGAGTACCATTTTGGGAGTAACGGCTACACCTTTGAGCTCAAACATTAACCTCCCAATGAATGAGAATTATGATGAGCTTTTAGTTGGCGAGTCTATCGAGTCTCTTATAGAAATGAACTATTTGGCCAGGGCCAATACTTACTCGTACGACCTGAACTTAAGTTCTCTCAACATTGGTATCAATGGAGATTATACCGTTCGCTCTTCTGAAGAATTGTATTCAGACTACGCAATGCAAAACCGTCTTTTGGGTGCGTACCAAGACCATTCTCTCGGCAAGAAAACACTGATTTTTAACAACGGAATAAAAACGTCTAGAAACGTTTGTGCTACGTTTGAAAATGCGGGATATGCCGTCAAGCATCTTGACAATAAGAATACTGCAGTTGAACGAAGAGACATTCTTCTGTGGTTCAAGGAAACCCCAGATGCCATTCTTACATCTGTTGGTATTCTTACAACAGGTTTTGACGAACCTACTGTTGATACCATTATTCTAAATAGAGCAACACGTTCGTTGACGCTCTATTTCCAGATGATTGGGCGTGGTTCTAGAATTCTAAAAGACAAGAGACATTTCAGCGTAATTGACCTTGGAAACAACCTAGCGAGGTTTGGCCTTTGGGAAGAACACGTTAATTGGGAACACATCTTCCGTAATCCTGATATGCACTTGACAACTATTCGGTCTGATGAAGAAATTCAGCGCGAATTCAAGTATAAAATGCCTGAGGAAATTCGGGAGAAATTCAGTAAATCTGAATCAATTGATTTCATTATTGTTGATGTTTATGAAGAAACACTGAAAGCAGGAAAGCGTCCTAAGGAAGTGATTGAATTATCGTTGGAACAGCATTGTCAAATGTGTATGGATAATTCGGAAACATTGCAAGAAGCGAAAAAGTTAGCCACGCTTTTGAATGATGAAGTTGAATACCGAACTAGGAAATACAGTCATTGCTTAGCTAAAACCACCAACAGCTACATGAAGTGGCTGCATGATGAGTATATGCGTAAATTGAATGTAAAACTCATTCAAAAGTATCAAGTAACCTTTATTTAATCCGTTTTGAGTGCAGTAGTTAGACCTTCTGAGCAGATTTACGAGAATTACACACAAGAGGATTTTGCAGTTTGGAAAACGCTGTATAATCGCCAAAGCGAGCTTTTGCAAAAGTTCGCTTCTCAAGAATTCTTGAGCGCGCTTAAACTCATTGATTTTACTTCTGATAAGATTCCTGATTTTAAGCGCATAAAAGCAGCTTTGCAACCTCTAACTGGTTGGCAATTAGAAACCGTTCCAAACATTAGTGAGCAAAAGGAATTCTTCCAGTTTCTATCTGAAAAGAAGTTTACCGCCACATGCTGGCTCCGTAAGATGGAACAGCTTGATTATTTAGAAGAACCAGACATGTTTCATGATGTGTTTGGACATGTACCGCTTCTGAGCAATAAAGCCTACACAAGCTTTTTTGAAGCCATCAGTCATATTGCCATAGAGTATATAGATAACCCCAAAGTAATTGAGCTGTTGGGGCGTGTTTATTGGTTTACCATTGAGTTTGGCCTTATTCGCGAAAACGATAAGCTTAGAATTTATGGCGCAGGAATAATCTCATCTTCTGCTGAAACTGAAAACTGTTTGTCTGACGCTACAGCGAAGCACGATTTTAATGTTAATCAGATTTTGAACACTTCGTTTAGAACCGATGTTACTCAAGACAAGTATTTTGTGATTGAATCCTATGAGCAATTGTACGAGTCAATTCCAGAAATTAGAATTCAACTACAAAAGAATCTTTCGGCCTGAAAGGCTATCAAACCCCTATCAAGTATAAAACTATGAGCAAACCCGCCTTTTATAACGACCTTTCAATACCCGTAGTAGCTGCACCAATGTTTCTGATTTCTGGTCCTGAAATAGTAATTGAATGCTGCAAGAATGGAGTGATAGGAACGTTTCCTGCTCTTAATCAAAGAACAACCGAGGGGTTTGAAGAATGGGTTGTAGAGATTAAAGAAGCATTGGCTGCTTTTGAGGAAGAAACGGGTAAAAAGGCTGCTCCTTATGGAGTAAACCTCATCGTACATCAAACCAATCCTAGAGTTCAAGCAGACCTTGAAATTTGTGTCAAACATCAGGTTCCAATCATCATCACATCATTAGGCGCAGTATCTCAATTGGTTGATGCTGTGCATAGCTATGGTGGACTTGTTTGGCATGATGTAATTAAGAAGCGCCATGCAGAAAAAGCTGCTGAAGCCGGAGTTGACGGATTGATATTAGTAGCTGCTGGAGCCGGGGGGCATGCAGGTACATTGAACCCAATGCCTTTTGTTCAAGAAATTAGAGGGTTCTTTGATAAAACGATTCTATTAGCTGGTTGCATAAGCAACGGGCAAGACGTAGCTTCTGCAATGCAGATGGGGGCTGATTTTGCTTGGATTGGCACACGCTTTATCAATACCACAGAAAGCAGAGCAAGCGAAGGTTATAGAGATATGATTATATCAAGTGGTGCCAGCGATATTGTACATACTGCAGCTGTATCTGGCGTAGCCGCAAACTTTCTAAGACCAAGTTTAGAAGCCATGGGTATCACCCAAGAAATGTGGGATAAAAAAGCCAAGATGGACTTCGGTAAAGAAATGGACGCGGCTCAAGCAGAAGCTAAAGCTTGGAAAACGCTGTGGTCTGCTGGCCAGGGTGTTACCACTATTCATGATAATGTTACTGTTTCAGACTTGGTTTCAAGGCTAAAGGCTGAATTTGTTTCAGCGCTTGAAAGCCAAAGTAAACTGCTTGAAAAGTATTCTTCTTAGGAGCTGCATAAACTGACGTTGAGGCATTTCACCTGCTTACTTTCTGTAAAAAAAACATTTTGCGTAAGACTGAAGCTTAATTAATTGAATTATCTCAATCTGAGTTTCTATACTGCAGAATAGGGCCATGACTTCAGTCAAATCCCGTCTCAAGGATAGGGTAACGTGTAGAAATAGAGAAAATCAACACCTCTAAATCAACCTATAAATTAGTCGAAGGTCATTTTACCTGTACACCAAGAGGAAAGATTGCTGCCAAGGAAGGGGGGAGTTGATACGTGCTTCGTTAGCTGATTCTTCTCCTTTACACTAGATAAAATAAGAGATTCAGATATTTATCTGTAAGTAATTCTCTTAGAAGTGGGGTGTATTCAGAATTTCTCCATCTTTGTTTTTCAACTAGGAACACAAATGTGAATCTAGACCGATGTACACAAATAATAGTCTGATTTCACAGTTTATTGCCTGCCATAATACAAGAGAAGCTCTGGCAATAACTGATTCATGTAAATCTTTGGATGCCTTCTTGGCCGTAGTAGATTTGCATGGTGCTTACTTAAGAGTATCTGATACAGCTAAGGCAATGATTGGCTGCGATTTGAATTGCTTGAAATCGGAAACCATTTTTTCTATGGCTATAGATACCGAAAGGCCCGAGCTATTTAAGGCTTGTTCCCGAGCCGTTATACAAGGTTCAGTTTACCGAATTTCACACCATATTAAGTGTTCCAATTCTGAGAAAGTTCCGGTGGTTACTCATATGAAGAAGGTGATAGACGATACTGGAATAGAGATGATTCTTTGCATGAATGTAAAGGCCTAAGTCAGATTTGCTTTATCCAAGGTTATTTTTTACGCTAATCTACTTCAGTCAAACTTCATAACAAATCGTTAGAATTCTGTAATAAACTTGGTGGCGTATTTCATTAATTCGCAAACAGAATTAGTAATTAGGAGTACAGTTATTTTTGTTGGTAAACTCTCAAGGCCGAATACAGTGAAAGCTCAAGCATTCAGTTTCTTATTCCTTTTGATGTTTCAGGTTGGGCAAGCTCAGTCAGCAGACTTTCAATTTGTATTTGGGTCTAAGGCTCTTAAGATAGATAGTAGCTATGTAGTAAGCCAGACTCAAATATCCATTGAAACCATTCGGTTTTACGTAAGTGGGGTAGCGCTTTACAAGGGTGGCTCTTTAGTCTGGAAAGAAGCCGAAAGCTACCATCTTATTGATGCATTAAAAACAGAGTCATTACGTATAGCAATACCTGAGGTTGATGCAGATAAAATGGTATTCCTAATTGGAACCGATAGCCTAACCAATGTATCTGGTGCAATGGGCGGAGATTTGGATCCAAGCAAAGGCATGTATTGGGCTTGGAACAGCGGTTACATCAACTTCAAACTAGAAGGAACAAGCTCAGTTTGCGATACGAGGAACAACGCTTTTCAATTTCATTTAGGTGGATATGCTTATCCTAATGCAACGGTGCAATCCGTTGAATTGGAACGTACATCAAACACAATTCTTGTAGATGTAAAAGCTTTTTTAGAAGGGGTTGATTTGGCAAAGCATAACACAGTTATGTCGCCTGGACAAGAGGCTGTTACGCTTGCCAAAAGGACAGCAACTATCTTTAGAATGAAGAATGAAAAATAGCATTGCGGCTTTCATTCTTTTGAGTTTTGGTCTGATGGCCGCAACTGTGCCATCTTTGACTAAAGTGGGGTTAGAATATCCTGAAAGCTGGCCAGAACCAGTTTATGATTTCATTAAAAGTCCACTTACTAAAGAAGGAATTGCTCTGGGAAGAAAGCTGTTCTACGACCCAATACTCTCCGCGGATAGTACCATATCTTGTAGTAATTGTCATTTATCGTTTACTGCTTTTACCCATGTAGACCATGATTTAAGCCATGGGATAAGAGACAGCATTGGCACGCGTAATTCTGCAGCTTTAATGAATTTGGCTTGGAGCAAGAAGTTGATGTGGGATGGCGCAGTCAACCATATAGACATGCAGGCTTTGGCGCCCATTACCCATCCAGCAGAGATGGGCGAGGATTTGAATAATGTGCTTAAGAAGCTTCAACGAACTCATACTTATCCAAGTTTATTTCAAATTGTATTTGGCGATAGCATGATTACAGGAGAACACTTGTTAAAAGCGCTTTCTCAGTTTCAATTAACGTTAGTTTCGGCTAATTCTAAATATGATAAGATGAAACGGGGAGAGGTCAGCTATTCTGAACAGGAGGAGAGTGGTTATGAATTGTATAAGGCCAATTGTAACACATGCCATCAAGAGCCATTGTTTACCAACGGAGAGTTTGAGAATACAGGCTTACAAGTTGATTCTACCTTGAATGACTATGGAAGAATGCTCATCACCAAAAACCCAAAAGATTCATTGCTATTTAAGGTTCCAACCTTGAGAAATATTGAGTTCTCATATCCTTACATGCATGATGGGCGGTTTAAGACGCTTAGACAAGTGCTAAATCATTACTCAGAAGACATATCATCATCCCAAACATTGGCATACGAACTTGAAAATGGCATTCCCTTAACCAGTAATGAGAAGGTTGACTTGACTGCTTTTTTACTCACACTTACAGACAAAGAATTCTTATTCAACCCAGAATTCTCTTTTCCTAGAAATTGAAAATGAACAATCAAAAACAATAACTATCAACTAATCTAACATACAATGAAACGTACTTTATTCTCTCTCTTTGGTCTCCTTGCTATAACGCAAGTATCGGCTCAGCAGGCAGCATCGCCAACGCACCCAGCAGTTTATTCTTGGTTACAGAACACTACAGAAACTGGCACCTTTTATAATCAAGGAAACTCAACTGCTCAGAACAACGGCATTCTCGTTAATTGTCAGGAGGTGGAATATTCTAATGACTTTGTTTACGCGCATACCGAAGGAGTTCCTGCTTATACAACGGGTCCGTTCTTAGATGGCAATCCATCTGCGGCAACGGCACAAGGAGACGTTTATAAAATTCCATTAAACCCAACACCAAGTAATAATCCATCAAATACAACTGGCGGTACAATTGGTGTTTTTGTCAATGGAGTTTCGTTATTTGATTACCGTGATGGAGTAGCTTGGAATCCGAGTACCAATGCACTTTGCGGTGGCCCAGGTAATCCAATGTGTCCGGGTGGCCCAACGGCATCCATGGATTGGAACCGAGATGCGATACCAGCCGAAATGGGCGGTTTCGATTGCTCAAAAGCACACCCTGCAATGGGTAATTACCATCATCATCAAAACCCTTCAGCCTTTGACTTAGATCAAAACGTGGTTTCAACTATCTGTAACTTGTATGATGCAGAAGGGTTGTATGCCATTAATACTTCTGAGCATTCGCCACTGTTAGGCTTTGCTTATGACGGTTATCCAATTTATGGCGCTTATGGTTATGCAACCGAAAGTGGAACTGGGGTGATTACAAGAATTAAGTCTGGTTATGAGTTGTCGACCGCTACAACCAGAGCCAACGGCCCTGATGTTAATGCAACGTATTTTAACGGCTACTTCCGCGAAGATTACACTTGGGTTGCTCATTCTGGAGAAGAAGAATACCTAGACGAGCACAACGGAAGAAACTGCGTAACTCCCGAATATCCTGGTGGAATTTATGCTTATTTCTGTACTATAGACGAAGACTGGAACTCAGTTTATCCATATGCTGTTGGACCAACTTTTTACGGAACCTACGCTAACCGTAGCGTTACCTCGGTAACTGAAGCCACAACCGTATACACGCCACCTTCTGTTGGGCTGACCGAAGCTGAAGAGCAAGAAATGGACGTAGTTGTTTTTCCAAACCCAGCATCTGACTTGGTTGCTTTACAAGTAAAAGGTCTGGTTAAAGAGAACCTAGCCATTACCGTTTTGGACATTACCGGAAAAGTGATTGCTGAAGATGTGCTGACAGCAGGAACGACCATCTGGTATTTGGATACAAAGACTCTATACGATGGTGTTTACATCATCAAAATTGGAAATACCATTGCTAAACAAGTAACGGTAGCAAGAAATTAGGGCTACGGTTACAACTGCATTAATGAATTGAATAGTTAGTTGGTTGAAGTGCAAAGGACCGACATGCTTCTGCGTGTTGGTCCTTTTTTATTGGTTTAAGTAATGTGTTATTTTTGAAAACGATAACCTGGTTATTACTTGCGGTAAATGCGTAGAAGGAGGTTCTTAAATCGGAAACGTTTGGGAGTTGAAAAAGTAAAATGATTCTCAGGTTGTTACCTAAAGGGTATCCCAATTTGATTATCAATGTGACGTGTGACACTCGATATATTTTTAGCCACAGAGACACAGAATTTAGCTGAATACGTCACGTCAACCTGAACTTGTTTCAGCATCTAATCAGACCCTGAAACAAGTTCAGGGTGACGCTATTAAAAAAGAAGCTAGCTGAATAGGAGCACCAATTGAGCTAATCCGGCCACTCCGCCTAAAACGGCACCAACAAGAATTAGAATCCACTCATCTTCTTGGAATGCAGGACGCAGCACAGCTTCAAATTCATCGGGAGGGAGCCCGGCCATTTTCTCTCGCATGGTGGTTTCTAGGTCGAGCACATCTTCTGCATATTCGAAGGTGCGATTAATGGAATGGGGGAGGCTCTCTACAAACCTGGTGGCTGCCATATCCTTTAGCTCGTCATACTTTTTAGTGCCAGCAAAAATTTGGTAGATGTTTCTTGATATACCAATCTGGTCATCAATAGCACGTTTAACATGCCCTTGAAGTATGGTAATCATTTTGTCAGATGCTTTACCACGGAATATCCTTTCAAACATCCGTTCTACGGTTAATATTTTAGACGATACAATCTTGGAGTACTCGGCTGCTACTTCGTTCTGGCGCTTAATGAATAAACCGTGAATTTTAATGCCTAGGAAGTTGATTTCCTTCTTAGGATTGAAAATCATTTTGAGTGCTAACCAGTTAGTTGCCCACCCAACAATAAGACCGCCAACGGGCAAGAGCCACCAAGAATCGTTGAAGAACCATACAATGGCTTGGATGATTCCGAATAGGAACCCGAAGTAAAGCCCAGAGGTTCTGATGAATTTAAATTCTTCTTCGCCACACTTTAAGAATATTTCGTTGGTAAGCAATTTGTCTGCCGTAAGGTGTTCTACCACTAATCCTTTAATGTCTAGAAACTCCTCTATGTTGTCTCTTACATCTAGCATCATTTCTTCTGCCACGGCAGGCATTTGAGAAACCGCCTGCTTGTAGATGGTCTCCTTAACCAGGTTAGGGGTAGCAAGCCACATTAATCCTGCTTCTTTTTTCATCACTTCGTCAATCATTTGACGCGCCATTTTCTCTAACCCAGGTTGCAAGTCGGCAGCAACACGTTTGGGTTCTATCTTCTCAAAAAGCGCCTGAACATCAATGAGCTTGCTCGTCATTAAGTCCACCGATTTTTCAGCCATTTTACCTGCTTTAGAAGGGACAATGCCCTGCCAACCCAGAAAAGGCTTGATGCCCACAAATTCGATGGGGTAGAAGGTCATCTGAATGGCCAACCAGTTTGTTCCCCAGCCAACAAGGCCGCTTATAATGGGTATTGCCAAATAAGGCAAGAGGTAATTATATGTTTCCCAGAGTTCGATGGCAGCTAATCTAGTAATGTAGGACTAAAAGTTACACCTTGTAATCGTCAATTCGGAAAGATAGTTTTAATCGGAATGTTGGCAGGGTATCTTTTGATACAATTTTATTTCTCAAAATCGCTCCGGGTGACGTCCCAATGCCTCATTCAATCTTTCACCCAACCTCTCGGATTACCTAAAAAATTCTTTTTGAATTGGGAGAGAACATTCCGCATTTCTTCCACCTTTTTTTCTTGCCGTGTAGCAACGTTATAAGATTCGTACGGGCTGTCTTTGAGGTTATACAGTTTTGGCCAATTATCTAGTCTATTAATTGTAGTGTCTTTTTCTGGCGGAGTATATGTGGGCACATACTCGCTGGTTGTGTAATTAGGGTGTTCTAAAGGAATAGGCCAGGTATAGCTGTAGTTGGTTTCTATAAATTTCCAATCGCCTATTCTAACAGCTTCAAAGGCATAATCATGAAAAAGGAACAACGGACGGGAATAGGCAAGGCCTGTTTTGGTGGTGTCTGCTAGGATATCGAACAGATTGTGGCCGTCAATAATTCTGTCTTTTGGTAATGATATTCCTGCTGCTGCCATGAGGGTGGGCAAGAGGTCTATGCCCATGGCTGGAACAGCGGTTTTGTATGCTGCTTTTATCTTTTTAGGATACCGAATAATGAAGGGTACTTTATATCCGCCTTCGTACATCTGGCCTTTTCTGCCTCTCAATCCGCAGGGGTTTCCTTCAAACCAAGGACCATTATCGCTAGTAACCACAACTATGGTGTTTTCGGTAAGGTTTAAACTGTCTAGGTGTTTTAGTATTTCTCCAACGCTGTAATCAAACTCTTCTACAGCATCGCCATAGGCGCCTCCTTTAGATTTTCCCTTAAATCCTTTTGATGGAAAAAAGGGTTGATGCGGGTCTTTGTGCGCTAGGTAGAGGAAGAAGGGTTCGTCTTTGTTTTGGGTGATAAAGCTTTTGGCCGAATCTGTAAACAACTGCGTGTAATGCTCTTGGTCTAAACCAATATCGTTTAGCATTTTACGGTCGTTTTCGTAAAAGGCAACTGGCCAATCGTCATTTGAGGCTTCTAGCCCAACGAAATAATCAAAGCCATGATTGAAAGGATGAAATTGATCGTCTTGCGAGATGGTGCCTAGGTGCCATTTACCCACTACACCTGTTTTGTAGTTGGCAAGCTTCAGCATTTCTGGAATGATAATCTCTGATTGCATAATGCCGTTAATAATGTTGCGCTCGCCACGCATATCTACAGCTCCTAAGGTGTTTGCTAAGCGGTTGCCTACATTCATCACAAAACTGGTATTTACATGATGAAAAGGGTAGGCGAGACCCTGTCTTATTGCATATCTACCGGATAGAAAACCAAACCGCGAAGGGGTGCAAATAGAGGAGGGTGCGTAAAAGTTGGTGAACACTACACCTTGACTTGCAAGAGTGTCTAAATTTTGGGTGTTAATGGCCGTTTGTTGGTTGTAACTCACATCTCCATAGCCTAAATCGTCCGCCAAAATGAAGACGATATTCGGTTTGTCTGCCATAGGCGTTACATCTACTATGTCTTCGATATTAAAAGGGCGGTCGTCAAAATCTGAACGAACCAAGCCTTGGTGCGAAGGACCTTGCAAGAAGTACCATGTAAGTATTGCGCCAACTAATAGAATGAGGAAAAACGATAGGCTTAAGAAAAGACGTTTGAAAAACTTCATTTTGAAAGCTACTAAAAGCTTTGATTGTACAATGGAAACAAGGGTGACACCGATTAATTTGGTTCTTATATTGTGAGCTTACAAATAGAACGATATGTTAAAATCTTGGTTGAGTGTAGGATTAGTAAGCTTTATGCTAATTGGTTGTGCTGATAGTGCATCGGATAATGAAGTACAAAGTGAAACAGAAGAGTCTGTAACGGTAGTTGGTACTGAGAGTACTAATGCAGAAGCAGAAGTAAAATATACAGTTACAGAGGCACCCTCAGACCAAGAGAAAGTTGCTGCGCCAGCTTCTGGATTGAATCCAGCTCATGGTCAACCAGGACATAATTGTGATATTGAAGTAGGGGCACCATTAGATGGTTCTGGCGGTAAAAGTCAGCCAGTATTGGCACCAAACCTAGCTACGCAACCAGCAGCACCAAGTCAGCCAGCAACAGGAGCATTGAATCCTGCACATGGTCAGCCTGGGCACGATTGTGATGTTGCCGTTGGCGCGCCACTGCCTGCTAAATAGTCTCTCGTTTTAGGAGATTATTGGTTGGTGTATTTCTGATAAATATTTGATTGTACTTTTCTCTTGATAGAAAAGAACGAAAAGATTAAGACTGCCTAAACAGTTAAGTAAATACTCATGCCTAGAAGAATAGAGTAGCTTGACAGTAGGAGTTAGGAGAAAAAAGAAAAGACGGTAATTGCATTTGCCACTGTGGCTTTTACATTAGCAATTCAATAAATAAAGGACATATGCTACTTCATCCAAACAAGACAGATTTCTCCCATTTAGATGCAGAATCTCAAGAGATAATGCGTCTCACCATTTCTTTCTTTGAAAACAAAGGGAAGGAAAAACTGATGGAAGATGACCGGCATTTGGTTTGGTATGCTGATTTCTTAGAATATGTAAAGGACAATAAGCTCTTTGCAAAACTGATGACGCCAGCTGGTTATGGTGCCGAAGGTTCTAGATGGGATACTACCCGAATTGCTGCTTTCACAGAAATATGCGGGTTCTACGGCTTATGCTATTGGTATACTTATCAGGTTTCTTCTCTTGGCCTTGGCCCCATTTGGATGAGTGGGAATGAGGAGATAAAGCAAAAAACTGCAACGCTGCTGGAAGAAGGAAACATCTTTGCTTTTGGTTTATCTGAGAAAGAACATGGTGCCGATATTTATTCTAGCGGTGTGTTCTTAACACCAAAAGGAGACGGAACTTATACCGCAAGCGGTAGCAAGTACTACATAGGAAATGGAAATAAAGCGGCCATTGTTTCTGTATTTGGTAAGATGGCTGAAACCGGTGATTACGTCTTCTTTGCGGTTGATTCTCAGCATGCAAACTACAAGCTAATTAAGAACACGGTTAACAGTCAGTCTTATGTTTCTGAATTTAAACTGGAGGATTATCCGATAACAGAGGCAGAGATTCTGCACAAGGGGAGAGATGCTTGGGATGCAGCTTTGAACACGGTAAATGTGAACAAGTACAACCTTGGTTGGGGTTCAATAGGTATTTGTACCCACGCTATGTACGAGACCATTACGCATGCTGCTAACCGTAATTTGTACGGAAAATTTGTAACGGATTTCCCGCATGTAAAGGCGCTTCTTACTACGGCTTACACGCGTTTATTTGCCATGAAATTGTTTGCCCTTAGAGCAACAGATTATATGCGAACTGCCTCTGCTGAGGATAGACGTTACTTGCTTTTTGTGCCAATGGTTAAGATGAAGGTTACTACAGAAGGAGAGCATGTAATTAACGACATGTGGGATGTAATGGCGGCCAAGGGATTTGAGAAGGATATGTATTTCAATATGGCTGCAAGAGATATTCGGGCCTTACCTAAGTTGGAAGGAACGGTGCATGTAAACATGGCGTTGATTATCAAATTCATGCCTAACTACTTCTTCAACCCTGGAGGGTTTCCAGAAATCCCAACGTTTCAAGAGCCTGTGAATGATGATTTCCTTTTTAACCAAGGACCTACAAAAGGATTGGGTGGAATTCAGTTCCATAATTACTACAACGTTTACAAATCTGTTGACTTGCCTAATGTGAATGTGTTTAAGGAGCAGATAAAGGTTCTGAGAGAGGCATTGATGACGGCTGGTCCAGACGAGGCGCAGCAGAAGGATATTGATTTCTTATTAACTGTTGGAGAGTTGTTTACGTTGGTTGTTTACGGACAATTAATCTTGGAGAACGCCAAACTGTGCAATATCGAAGATGACATGGTAGACCAAATGTTTGAAGTATTTGTTTCTGATTTCTCAAGGTTCTCTTTAGAACTTGGCAACAAGCCATCCAGCAGCGAGAAACAGCAGGAATACGCAAGTAAAATGATTCGTAAGCCCATATACAATACGGAGCGCACAGCTAGAATTTGGGATAAGCATGTATATGCTATGAAAGAATCGTATGCTATGAATCCTGTAGCTAAGGGTTAATTAATCTGTAGAGTAAAGATTCGTGCGACCGTAATGAAGGGATTATACACTTTTTTGAAAGGAAGGAGAAACGAAAAGGCGGTAATTGCAACCAAAGGGTGGCATTTACCGCCTTTTCTAAAATCTAACCAAGTCTCGTACTTAGAATGATTAGCACTCGGTTGGAGAAATGTCGCTAAATAATCTGCTATTTGTAAATACCTTGAGCGACCTTAAAATCACAACCAAGGGAGATATGTTTTTACACTTTCAAGCATGCAAATACTAGGTAGAGTTGATATTGCTGATTTTGAAGAGTTTGAGTTGGAAGATATCAAACTCAAAATGGATACTGGCGCCTATACTTCTTCCATACATACGCATGATATTCAGGAAGTTGAATTAGACGGGGAAAAGTACATTGAGTTCAAATTATTGGACCCTTCGCATCCGCTGTATCAAGATCGGGTATTCAGGACTAGGGATTTCAAGCAGAAAAAAGTTAAAAGCTCGTTTGGTACTGTTGAAGAACGGTATGTAATTGAAACTACCATCACTATTTTTGATAAGGTGTATCCGATTCAGCTATCGCTGAGTGAAAGGGGAAATATGAAGTATCCAATACTTATGGGTAGACGGTTTTTGAATAAAAAATTCATAGTAGATACCTCATTGAAAAACGTTTCTTACAAACTGAAAACATCGAATCCATCGATTTAAAATTATAGTTATGAAAATTGCTGTTCTTTCCAGAAACCCCAATCTGTATTCTACTAAACGTTTAATAGAGACTGGTACGAAACGCGGACATGAAATGCTGATTGTAGATCATTCTAAATGTGACATCGTTATTGAGAAAAAGCGACCGCATATTATGTACAAGGGTAAAGAGCTAACAGGAATAGACGCGGTTATTCCAAGAATTGGGGCATCTATTACGTTCTATGGCACTGCTGTGTTGCGTCAGTTTGAAATGATGAAGGTGTTTACCGCTGTTGAATCTGTTGCGTTGGGCAGGTCTAGAGATAAGCTGAGAAGTCTTCAGATTCTATCTCGTGCTGGATTAGGAATGCCTAAAACAGCTTTTACCAATTACTCGAAAAACGTTTCTGAGGTAATACAGCAGGTAGGAGGTGCTCCAGTGGTTATTAAACTGCTAGAAGGAACGCAAGGAGTAGGTGTGGTATTGGCGGAAACTGACCAAGCGGCAGAGTCTGTACTTGAGGCGTTTAATGGGCTGCAAGCTAGGGTTAT
>JBLHEU010000004.1:0-35586 GCA_047614525.1 Bacteroidia bacterium
CATGGTGTAATAGGTTTGGTTTTATGAGAATCGGAAAGCTAAGAAAACATGGCAACAACAAGGCAATATGTTAACAAATTAGTGATAATTTAGGCTGAAATGACCCTAATCTGGTTATCAACAGGCTTAATTGAATACTTAACGGCAATGCTTTACGTTGGCGATGCTTAGCCCAATACATTTGTTGTCGTTGCATGATTTGGATAAAAAGAATAGCGTTCGTCCTTTTTCTACTGGTGGTTTTACTGGCCTCCACTGGGCTATTTATATTTTGGAAATATGCCGATGATTTAAAAGCGTATGCATTACAAGGTGTTCGTGAGGCCATAACCACCGAATTTGCATTTAATGAAGATGTAGTCCTTTCTTTTTGGAAGGACTTCCCACTTGTGGCGGTTGAGATATCGAAGATTCAGATTGAAGATTCATTCAAGACAGATACGCTGCTGAAAGTTGAGAAGGCGTTTGTTCAATTCGACCTGATTAAAATTGTTCAGAACAAGTTCACGATTGAAGGAATACGCGTTACGGACGGATTTCTCAAGCTCAGAAGAAACGAAAGAGATGAATGGAATTTCCGTGTTTGGAGAGAGGTTGAATCAAAAGCCGGTAAGAAAGAAGTCGATTTCAGGATTGAAATTCTAACCCTAGATAATATTCACCTCGATTATGATGATCGAGTAGTAGATCTAAACATTCAATTCCTTTCCGATAAGTCGAAACTAAAAGGACGTTTCACGAACGAAAACACGCGACTTAGCTTAAGCCTCAGCGGATTCATGCAACGTCTAACAACCACTGGAAAAGACAGGATTTCTGAACTACCATTGAATTTAGCTGGTGTTCTCAACATCAATTCGAAAGACAAAATCTATACAGTTGAGATGGGTAATGCTATTCTGGCTGGTAATGAAATGGTGCTAGATGCAGAATGGACAAGCATCGAAAATGGCACCAACATGGAAATGAAGGTTCATGCGGGAAACATAGAGCCGTTTGTACTACTACCACACATTTGGCCACAAATTCCTGAGAACATACGTAAGCTCAATTTGGACGGCAAAGCCGATATCATATTTACGCTTAACGGTCCTTTCACAAAAGAACAAGGACCACGGCTTGATGCCACTATTCGGATGAGAAATGGCGGTCTTGCTTTTCAGAATACAGACGTCTATAATCTGAATTTTGAGGGGAAATTATTTATGAACGACATCAAACAATCCAAGGCGATGGAAATCACCTTTGATTCTTTTGACCTGCAAACACCCAAAGGAAAAGTGACTGGAAAGGGAACGCTTACCGATCTAACCAACCCTCGCTTGAGATTGAGTACGACAGGCACTTCGCGCTTAGAAGAAATTATTGCCGTGGCAGCTATTGAAGATCAAATGGTGGGTAGCGGTGGTATTACATGGGCGCTCTATTTTGAAGGTCCACTTGGAAAGGAATTCCAAACCACCATCAACGAATTAAAACAAATGCGTTGGTCTGGAAACGTTCAATTGACTGGAGCTGAAATGCAATTCAATTCCAACATTCCTAAGATTGAAAACCTGAGTGCTAAAATTGAAATGGAGTTGGGAAAAACGTCCATAAAAGAATGTGCTGGTAAAATTGGTCACCTCCAATTTGACGGCAACCTGGAAATTGCTCAGCTAAAGAAGATTCTGACCGAATCTTCATCTCCAATAAACCTTTCTGGCAATATTCATATTACGGAATTGGATATACAAAAACTCCCAGACGAATGGAAGTTTGAATCTGAATCCACAGAAAATGCAGCTACAACACGTGTAGTTACAGCTATGATTAATTCCAGCATTGATAAGATTATTTTCAACGATTTCACGGCAACTTCGGTTGAAGGAAATCTTAAAATGGAGACCGAGAAACTAGAAGTAACCGAACTGAAATTCATAGCACTGGATGGTTCTATCAATTCCAGTCTGACTTACGAGCCGACAGCCACAGGTTATATGCTAGGCCTGAAAAGCGAACTCCGAAACATTGACATGACCAGAGCACTGGAAGAATGGAATGATTTCGGACAAACCGGAATCACATCTAAGAATCTGAAAGGTCGGGCTTCGGCTAAATTGGATATAGAAATTCACTTGGATAAAAACCAACAGATTTTACAAGATCAGCTCAGAGTTGATTCGGATATTGAAATTAGCGGTGGGGAACTTATTCAGTTTGAGCCGCTGTTGGCTATGTCCAAATTCATTAGCGTGGATGAATTGAGTCATGTGAAATTTGACACCCTTCGGAATCAGTTAAGCATTCGTAACAGCAAGCTTTTCATTCCTAAAATGTCGATTTCGAGTAGCATTCTAAATGTTCAGGTATTTGGCGAACATGCCTTTGACCAAGAAATGGATTATCACGTGAATCTACTACTGAACGATTTGCTTCGCAGAAAAGCCAGAAAGAAGGCAACGTTTGATGGTCATGAGATTGTTGACAAGCGCGGAAAAACGCGACTTTTTCTTTGGGTACGAGGAAAGCCTGGTGATATCAAAGTTGGATTTGACAAAAAGGAAGTAAAGCAAAAGTTGAAGGCTGATTTCAAGAAAGAAGGTCAAACTATAAAGCAACTTTTTAAGGAGGAATTTGGTGGTGCAAAAAAGGAAGAAGAAGAGTCTGGAGAAGTTCAGTTTAGATTAGAAGAGGAAGAGGAAGAACCAACTCCAAACCCTGCTACAGACGAAACGCCAAGGGTTGAAGAACCTGAGAAACCGGAGAAAAAGAAGAAGAAAAAGAAAGGGTTCTTTTCATCTGAAGAAGATGAATATGAAACCGAAGGTGGGTTTGAAATTGAATTCGACCCTTAAGGCCTACATTTATCACTCGCATTTAGCAACTCCCTTTACGTGAATATCTATTCAAAAAAACAACGTTGGAAACTACTGCTGGTAATCATTGCATTGATTATTGGAATCGGGTCTTTGTACTACACTAACCAACTGGTGCAACGGTTAGCCGTACAAGAAAGGCACAAGGCTGAACTATGGGCTAAGGGAACCAAGTTTCTTGCATCCTCTGTTGATCAAACTGCAGACTTGAGTTTCGTTTTTGAGGTAGTTAAGTCGAATACTACGGTTCCCTTGATTCTTACAGATGGAGAAAACAATATCATTTCGCTTAGGAATTTTGATGAAGAAAAAAGCACGGATTCAATCTATCAGCAACAGCAATTCAAGAATATAACTGGTATAAATGAGCCAATAGAAATTGAGCTTTACGGAGGAACTAAAAACCTGATTTATTACGATAATTCGGATTTGTTCTACCAACTCAAATACTACCCATATGTAAGTCTCGGACTTATCTCAATCTTTATTCTGGTCGCCTATTTTGCTTTCAGTTTTGCCAGGAAAGCAGAGCAAGATCAAGTTTGGGTAGGAATGGCCAAGGAAACCGCGCATCAGTTGGGTACTCCCCTTTCTTCGCTTATCGCTTGGATTGAATACTTGAAAACGAAGGATGTAGACGCAACAATCTTGAATGATATGGCCAAAGACGTTTCTCGGCTAGAAACGATTACCGAAAGATTTTCGAAAATTGGGTCCGTTCCCAAACTAGAACCTGAGAACATTTCATCTGTATTGGACGAAAGTTTGGAATACATGAGAACACGTAGTTCTAAAAAAGTTCAATTCTCGTTTAACACAAATGAAAATAATGAACTAAACGTGCCAATCAACATTCCGCTTTTTGCTTGGGTAATTGAAAATTTGTGCCGAAATGCTATAGATGCAATGGGCGGTACCGGCTCCATTAATGTAGAATTGATTAACCAAAACTCGGAAGTAATTATTGATGTTTCAGATACTGGAAAAGGAATTTATCGCTCCAAGTTTGAAACCGTTTTCCAGCCTGGATATACGAGCAAAAAACGTGGATGGGGACTCGGGTTATCTCTCACAAAACGGATTGTAGAGCAATACCACAACGGTAAAATTGTGGTTAAGCAATCAGAGATTGGAAAAGGAACCACGTTCCGAATTACGCTTCAAAAAGCATAATGGCCGGCATCTATATTCACGTTCCGTTTTGCAGGCGGGCTTGCCATTATTGTGATTTTCATTTCACCACTAATCTCAAAAGCCAGCAGACTCTTGTTGATGCAATCATCAAGGAAATTGAATTTAGAAGAGACTATTTATCTGGCGAGTTGCTTTCGACAATCTATTTTGGAGGCGGTACTCCTTCCCTACTTCACGCAAACCAAATTGAGGCCATTCTAAATTCAATTAAACAGCATCATTCGCTGGATGCTGATTTAGAGTTAACGTTAGAAGCAAACCCTGAAGATTTATCGAAAGAGAAATTATTGGAGCTGAGAAACCTTGGCATTAACCGACTAAGTCTTGGAACCCAATCTTTCATTAATTCTGAACTGAAATGGATGAACAGAATGCATTCAGCCGAAGAAGCTGAAATTGCTATCCAAACCGCTCAAGAAATAGGCTTTGACAACATTAGTATTGATCTGATTTTTGGTTTACCCGACCAAACGGAAAGCGATTGGAATTTCAATCTTGAAAAAGCTATTTCGTTGAATATTCAGCATATTTCTAGCTACGGATTAACCATTGAAGAGAAAACTGTTTTAGAACACAACATCAGAAAAGGCACACAAAAACCACCAAAGGAAGAAATGGCCGAAAGGTTTCTGAACATGAACATGGACTTCCTTCCAGCTAACGGATTTGAGCATTACGAAACGAGTAATTACGCTAAAGAAGGATTAATATCTCGGCATAATTCAAATTACTGGAGAGGCGAAAAATATCTTGGGCTTGGGCCGTCTGCACACTCCTTCAACAGAATTTCTCGTGAATGGAATGTAAAAAGTAATGGACAATACATTGCGGCTTTAAACAACGAAAAGGCATTCAGCACACTTGAAACCTTAACTGAAACCGACCGCTTAAACGAACAAATTATGACTGGGCTTAGAACCAAATGGGGTATTCAAAAACAAGCCATGGAATCTATTCGTTTTGGGTCTTGGAATGAACTTCTTGAAATTGCAAACGGGCTTAATCCAAAGCAAATCAACATAGAGGAAGAAACCATTACGTTAACTCAAAGCGGTGTCTTGTTAACCGATAAATTAACATCGGAGCTCTTCTTTTAAGAGACTCGGTTACATTTGTCAACTCCATGGAGTTTCTCAAAAAAAACAAAGACATAGTTGGTTTTCTCATAAAACTTGGAATTCTGTACGTAGCGTATTTCTGGTGGTTTAGCCCTAATGTTTGGCAGCTTCCGGTAATAAGTACACTGTACGGATACTTCATTCACTACGTGCTTTTATTCCTTGCCGAACCAGCTGCACTTCTTCTTACTGCAATAGGGTTTGGGGCAGATGTTGTCAATGATCGCTACCTCGATTTGTACGATTTAGAATTCAACGTGCATATCAAGAACTTTTGTCTTGGAATTGATATGATGTTCATGCTAACGGCCCTCATCATTTCTTTCCCAGGAAAATGGAAGGATAGACTTTGGTTTATACCGATGGGCGTATTGGGAATCCAATTAATAAACATCGGCAGAATTGTTGGGTTATGCCTCTCATTTCTACTATTTAAGAGAGGCAATTTCGTTGACCATCACGATGTTTTTAACGTTGTGGCGGTAATCTTCATTTTCTTTCTTTTTGTGATGTGGGTAAATCGCTACCAAAAAAAAGAACCTGTTTAAAGCAGGTTCTCGTTAATTGCAACTCTTATTAGTTCTCAATCAAATGAGAAACCAGTTGTAGCTCGGTCTTTTCATCCGAGAACTTCTTTATTGAAATGGTTCCAGCAGAATCATTAATTCTTGTAAGGTTTCCATCTTTCCCTTTCACAAAACGGAGTTGATCCAGCAATTCAGAGTTATCGCTTTGCTTGAGCAAAGCTTCAAGGAGAACATAGGTTTCCAAAATGGATGAATTAAGCAGCAAATTGGTTGTTCGTCTCTTGCTGCGGTTTTCAATCTCCAGTTCTTGTCCGCTTGCAAATACGTGCAATGCATGCTTTAAAGTGTCGCCTCTACCTTCTACTTCTGTAGTAAGAATTGGCGCTCCCGCTGGTTTAAATGCTGTGGTGCAATAAGTTGGAAGCAAATCTGCAATGAGCTTAGTTTCCTCAATACCAGTTGGAGCAGGAAGTTCATTTAGGTAGCCACCAAAAATATATCCTTCTCTTCCTCGGTATTTTACTTGGTACCAGTTGTCTTTAATCCAGCCTAGTTGTAACTCGGCCTTTGTTTTCTGCATTACCTCTACCCTTTTTCCATAAAGGACTTTGGTTATAACTCTGGCTTTAGAATCTGGTTGAGAACGCATGTTAAGGCCGTTTACAGCCAATACATTCAAATACTTTGGATTGTCTTGTGCCGTAGCGTTTATTGCGACAACCGAAACGAGTAATACCACTAGCTTTTTCATGACTTTCAGTTTTTGGTTCAGTACTAGAACCTTCAACCGAAAACCTTTATTGAATTAGCCTACGTGATTTAACACTTGTTGGCTACAGAATTGCTTCCTTTTCAGTAATCAACAAGTTGCTTAATCCAGCTAAAATCAAACATATTCCAGCAAGAATCATGGTGTTAATGGTTTCTTCTCCAAGTAAAGTCTGGTACGCCCAATTAACACCTCCAAGTGCTGCTACAATTTGAGGAATGACAATAAACATGTTAAACAAGCCCATAAAGAGCCCCATCTTTTTATCGTCAATAGATCCAGAAAGCATGGCATAAGGCATGGACAAAATACTGCCCCACGCAATTCCAATGCAAGCAAACGAAACGTGCAGCATTACATGGTTAGTAATGAAGTACATGTATATGAAGCCTACCCCGCCAATAATTAAACTTAGCATGTGTACTAGCTTCCTGTTAATCCTCATTTTTCCGGCAATAAAGCTGAGAATGAGCGCAAATACCATGGAAGACAAACCGTAAGTGCCCATGTATGAACTAACCAAATTGGCTGATTCCTGATATGCTAAACTGCTTGGGTCTGGTGTATTAAAGACATGTTCTGTAAGAGCTGGCGTTGCAAAACTCCACATAGTAAAAAACGCAAACCAAGAAAAGAATTGAACCAACCCCAACTTCTTCATCACCATTGGCATACTGGCGATATTGCTAAAAATCTCCTTAAGACCATCGAGAAAACCGCTATTGGCCTTTTCCTTTTCAAATTCGTCCATATCCTCTGGCGGATATTCTGTTGTAGTTACTATAGTGAACAGAACCGAACCTAAGAATACCGCTGCACCAATTGAAAAAGCGATTTTGACCGTATCGGGAACCACTCCCGCTGCCGCTTCATTACTAACGCCAAACAAGCTTACCATCCAAGGCAGGTTACTGGCAATCCAAGTACCTATTCCAATAATTAAAGTCTGAATAACGAAACCGTAACTACGCTGCTCTTCAGGCAACTTGTCTGCAACCAACGCTCGGAACGGTTCCATGCTGATATTGATTGATGCATCAAGCATCCACAAACAACCCGCTGCAACCCACAATTCTGGAGAATGTGGCACAAAAACCAACGTTATACTACTGAGAATGGCTCCAAGTAAAAAATACGGCCTTCTTCGTCCAAGTCTAACGTGCCACGTTCTATCACTGAGGTAACCAATAATTGGCTGAACCAAGAGCCCTGTTAACGGGGCTGCAATCCAAAGAAGTGGAATTTCATCTTTTCCCGCACCAAGCGTTTGAAAGATTCTGCTCATGTTTCCGCCCTGTAAGGCAAACCCGAACTGGATTCCAAGAAACCCAAAACTCATATTCCATATCTGCCAAAAGGATAATCTTGGTTTAGTAGGTTGACTCATGTTCTTTTTGTCGTGTCTGGTAAATGTAATACTTGGGTAAAATAAGCTACTTCAAAGTATTGCCCACGCCAATGCGGCTAAGTAACTTTGGAATATGTCCGACAAAATGCCAGAAATAGATCCAGAGAAGGAAAAACAGGATATTCTGAAAGCCTATAAAAAGCTCTTACGCTCCACAAAGCGTCATGAGGCTAAGGGCGATTTAAAAATGATTAGGAAGGCGTTTGATGTTGCTTTGGATGCGCATAAGGACATGCGTAGGAAATCTGGCGAGCCTTACATCTACCATCCCATTGCTGTTGCGGAAATTGTCACTTCAGAAATTGGCCTTGGAGCAAAGTCTATTGTTTGTGCATTACTGCACGATACAGTTGAAGACACTGAGCTCACTATTGAGGACATGCGAAGAATGTTTGGCGATAAGGTGGCGCAAATTATTGATGGTTTAACCAAGCTTTCGGGAGTTCTTGATATTCAGGATGACAAAAGTTTACAAGCTGAGAATTTCAGGAAGATGTTGCTAACCATGAGCAGCGATATCCGTGTAATTCTAATCAAGCTTGCAGATAGACTGCATAATATGCGTACGCTGGGTTCTATGCGTAGAGATAAGCAGCTTAAGATTGCTTCAGAAACTATGTTTATCTATGCGCCTCTAGCGCATAGATTGGGGCTCTATTCTATCAAAACTGAGCTCGAAGATTTATCGTTTAAATATATTGAGCCAGATTTATACGAGGAGATTGTAACTAAACTTGAAGATTCTAAACGCAAGAGAACACGTTTCATTAATAAGTTCAGCTTTCCAATAATCAACTCGCTTAACGAAGCTGGAATTGATTACGAAATAAAGGGGCGAACAAAGTCTGTTTATTCCATCGCCCGAAAGATGAAAAAGCAAGGCGTACCCTTTGAAGAGGTGTATGATATATTTGCAATACGCATTATCCTTAATAGCAGCATTGAAAACGAGAAATCGGATACTTGGAAAACATATTCAATTGTGACTGACCATTTTGTGCCAAACCCAGGTCGTTTTAGAGATTGGGTAAGCAAGCCAAAATCAAACGGTTACGAATCTCTTCACACTACAGTGATGAGTGAAGGTGGAAAATGGGTTGAAGTGCAGATTCGTACTAAACGAATGGATGAAGTTGCAGAGAAAGGACTTGCTGCGCATTGGAAATACAAGAATTCAACTAAAGACGACCCAACCCAATCTGAAAGTGGATTTGACAATTGGTTAAATCAGATTAGAGAGGTTCTTGAAAGTCCAGACCCAAATGCCATCGATTTTATTGATGACTTTAAACTCAATCTATTTTCTGATGAAATTTTTGTTTTCACTCCTACGGGCGAAGTAAGAACACTGCCTTCCGCAGCAACTTCGTTAGATTTTGCATTTGAAATTCATACTGAGGTCGGCATGCGTTGTATTGGCGCAAAGGTTAACGGTAAACTTTATCCACTTAGCTATAATTTAAAAAGCGGAGACCAAGTAGAGGTGCTAACGAGTAACAAACAACGACCAAAAGAAGACTGGTTGGGATTTGTAGTTACAGCCAAAGCAAAGGCGAAGATTAAACAAGCCTTAAAGGAGGAAAATCGAAGAATTGCCAAGGATGGCAAAGAAATTCTTGAACGCAAGCTCAAGAGCATGAAACTTACGCTAGACCGCGAGTTAACCGACAAATTGCATAAGTATTTCAGACTGCAAACCAGTCAGGATTTATTCATTCGAATTGCCAATAAAACACTTGATTTCAAGGAAATTAAGGCCTACATAGAAGAGACGAAAAACGCCTCTAAATGGTACAATGTACTTCGCAGCAAAATATCAGGAAGCACAGACGAGACTGTGGAAAAGCCCATTACTCGGCCAAGACCAAAAGACAAAGGAGACACACTTGTAATTGGTGATGAAAGCCAGAAAATGGATTACGTGATGGCTAAGTGTTGTAGCCCGATACCTGGAGATGATGTTTTTGGTTTTGTTACCATTAATGAGGGCATAAAAATTCATAGGACGGCTTGTCCTAATGCCATAAATATTAGGAGTAATTACGCGTATCGTGTGGTTCCTGCGGCTTGGGCAAGTAAAGAAGACTACACCGCTTTTGCTACGGGAATTCTAATTACAGGAATTGATGATGTGGGATTGGTGAATGCCATTACCACAGTTATATCAAAGGACCTAAACGTTGACATGAAGAGCATTGCTTTTGAAAGCCAGGATGGTGTTTTCGAAGGGCATATTAAAGTGCTGGTTGAGGGAATTCATCACTTGAATAACCTCATTTCTAACCTAAAAAAGGTAGAAGGAATTAAGAAGATTGTAAGAGAAGACGAAGCTGAGGATTGATGGAAGTAATAGCAACAAATAGAAATGCCCGGTATGAATATACTTTTCTAGAAGAGTTCACTGCAGGCCTTCAACTTTTCGGCACTGAGATTAAGAGCGTTAGGAATAAAGATGTAAGCATTGCTGAAGGTTACTGTGCCTTTGTAGGTGGCGAACTCTTTATCATTAATATGAACATAGCTCATTACGACCAAGGGTCTTACAACAATCATGAGCCTAAAAGGCAAAGAAAACTTCTACTGAATAAGCAAGAGTTGAAAAAATTGAATGGCAAGTTGAAGGATAAAGGATTGACCATCATTCCTACTCGACTGTTTATTTCAGATAACGGTCACGCTAAGTTGAACATCGCGTTAGCAAAAGGAAAGAAGATTTACGATAAACGGGATGGAATTAAAGACCGTGATATTCAACGAGATGTTGATAGAGCTCTAAATCGCTAAATATTTACTGGCTTTTATCTTCCAACATTGGCACAAATCTAAAAGAACCATGTTCCTTTACTTCCAACGAACCATCTTCCTTTTTGGTAATCGTTTTCATAATTTCTTCATCTCCGTTGGAAACAGGAATAACCATAATGCCATTTGGTTTTAACTGATCCAAAAGCCCTTCTGGAATAATTGGCGCGCCTGCTGTTATTATTATTCTGTCATAAGGAGCCCAAACAGGAACCCCCAGGTTTCCATCACCAAAAAAGGTCTTCACTTTATAGCCAAGCTTTGGTAAAAGCTTACTAGTTCGGTCAAAAAGCTCTTTAATCCGTTCTACGGAAAACACTTTTGCTCCCATTTCTTGTAAAACTGCAGCTTGGTAACCAGAACCAGTGCCAATTTCCAACACCTTCATTCCCTTCGAAATTTGTAATAATTCGCTTTGCACAGACACCGTATATGGCTGAGAAATAGTTTGCCCCGCACCAATTGCAAATGGACGATCTTCGTACGCAAATTGTTCGAAAGCGCTATTCAAAAACAGATGCCTCGGCACTTTGCCTACAGCATCCAAAACTTTCGAATTCAGAATTCCTTTCTCCTTTAGATGCGCAACTAGCTTCTTGCGATTTCCTTGCTGTTTATGAGAATCTTTAACCAATTACGATGTTAAGTTTTGAATGTTGAAAAGAGAATTTACCACCATCTTTTGAGGTTGCTAAATGTAATAATTTGCAATCTGTAGGAAGCGAAATTTAAGTTGGAAAATCAATGACAGAATTGAAGGTTGGAGTTCTAGGGGCGGGTCATCTTGGAAAGATTCATTTGAAGCTGCTTTCTGAAACCGAAGGCTATAATTTAGTAGGGTTTTACGATCCAGACCCAAATCAGATTGAAGCGGTTAAAGAGCAATTCGGCATTACAGCTTTTGGCAGTATTGATGAATTAATTGACGCTGTTGATGTTGTAGATGTGGTTACTCCTACCCTTTCTCACTATGATTGTGCTTCAGCAGCTCTCAGAAAGTCTAAGCATGTTTTCATTGAAAAGCCAGTAACAAACACGCCAGAAGAAGCTGAGAGTTTGATGAAATTGGCTGAAGAAGCCAATGTTAAAGTTCAGGTAGGCCACGTGGAAAGGTTTAATCCTGCATTTATTGCTGGTAGACCATTTATAAGTCATCCCATGTTTATTGAATGTCATCGCTTGGCACAATTTAATCCTAGAGGAACTGATGTGCCAGTTGTAATGGATTTAATGATTCATGACATCGACATTATTCTTAGTCTGGTTAAGTCTACCGTAAAGAGAATTAGTGCGAGCGGAGTTGCTGTGGTTAGCACCACACCAGATATTGCCAATGCACGAATTGAATTTGCAAACGGATGTGTGGCAAACATTACTGCAAGCAGAATCTCTTTGAAAAACATGCGCAAAACCAGAATTTTTCAGCGAGATGCTTACGTTGCTATTGACTTTCTCAAGAAGAAAACTGAAGTCGTAAGATTAAATGATTCGGATGAAGAAGCGAATGAAAATGAACTCTTTATTGAATTACCAGACAAAACAAAAAAACGCATCAACTTCGAATTCCCAGAAATTGAGGACACTAATGCTATTCAGGAAGAATTGAAGTCATTCAGACAGTGTATTGAAGAAGATTCTCGCCCTGCCGTAAGCATTCAAGATGGTTATAATGCACTGAACGTTGCACATCAAATAGTGTCCAAATTGCGCCTTAGTTCCGACTTGCTTACTAGTAATATATAATAACTTTACATTCGTGTGCGTTCTCGTGCAGATTGCCTAATGAGAAGTCTATTACACCCTACTATATTTATTTTATTCCTGATTGGCTTGAGCAGCACGTTCAACTCCTGCGAGTTGATAAACCCAGACGAACAGACACCCGCATATCTTTGTATAGATTCAATTTCTCTGGCAACTACATCAGTAGAAGGTTCTGCTGATGCCAACATAGTTGATGCTTGGGTATTTGACAATGAGCAATTAGTCGGCATTTTTGAATTACCCGCAGTTGTTCCCATTTTAAATACAGGAGAAGCCAATATTAGAATTCGTGGAGGGATTAGGCTTAATGGACAAGTTGGCACTAGAATTCCATATTTGTATACGCAAGATTATCAGAATACAATAGAGTTATTCCCAGACAGTCAGGTTTGTATTAATCCTACAGTTTCTTTTCATGACGACATAAATTTTCCTTGGATTGAAGAGTTTGAAGGCGTAGGATTATCGCTAGAAACAACGCCTGTAAATGATGGGGAATTAACGAAAATCGAAGGTCCTGAAGCATATCAAGGTGAATCTCTCAAATTGTCATTATCTGAAATTCAGCTCATTGTAGAATGCCGTCTAGCAGATGCTATAGCCCTCCCCGGTGGTGGAAGTCCAGTAATGCTTGAGTTTACCTATAGAAGCAATCACACTTTAATTGCTGGGGTTTTTAGTAGTGATCAAACTGGCACGTTTCAAGTGCCAATTATCGTGCTTAACCCATCCGAAGATTGGAACAGAATTTATGTGAATTTGACTGACATCATTTCCTCCAATTCAGGGTTTATTGATCACCGTCCTTATTTTGGTTTTTTAAGAGATGAAGATCATGAAGGTGAAGCATTCGCCATAATTGATAACATTAGGTTGTTGCATTGATGAATAGAAAGCTCCAAACCTTTAAATACCTGCTTTTCGACTTTTTGACTGCTTCTGCAGCTTGGAGCTTATTCTTTTATTACCGTAAAGTCTATGTTGAAAGCCAAATATTTGGGGTAAAGGTTATGGTAAACATGGATGAACGTTTCATCCAAGGGCTAATCTTAATACCGTTGTTTTGGGTACTCGTTTACGCCATTCTAGGTAACTATCGAAAGGTTTATCGGAAATCAAGGCTCAAGGAGTTTTTTCAAACATTCGTTACCTCCTTGGTTGGGGTAACCTCTCTGTTTTTCGCATTAATTCTAGACGATGAGGTTGAAAATCACACCACCTATTATCAATCTTTTGGTGTGCTATTTGGGCTGCATTTTGGACTCACATTCATCTTTAGGTTTTTCCTTTCCTCGATTACAGCGCATCAAATTCATGGAAGAAAAATTGGTTTTCCAACCTTAATGATTGGTAGTAACGCCAAAGCAGTTGAACTTTATCTAGACCTAGAAAACCAGAGACAAGCATCTGGTAATCTATTTAAAGGATTTGTTCGCGTGAAGGAACGGGAGAATTATCCTCTAAAAAAGCATCTTTCCTATTTAGGAACGCAAGAATCTTTGGTTGATTTGATTGAACAGCACAGTATAGAAGAAGTAATTATTGCTCTTGAATCTAGTGAGCACGAAAATCTTCAGAACATTCTCAATTTACTGGAAAGCAAAAAGGTTGTGGTGAAAGTAATACCAGACATGTACGATATTCTATCTGGCTCGGTAAGAATGGATTCTATCTATGGCACACCTCTTATTCAGGTAACCCAAGATATTATGGCGCCTTGGCAAGAAGTAACTAAACGCGTAGGAGACATCGTTGTTTCTCTAATAGCCCTGTTGCTGCTCAGTCCTGTTTACCTATTTACCGCATTATGTGTTAAATACAGCAGTTCGGGTCCAATCTTTTACGCACAAGAAAGAATTGGCATAAACGGAAAACCATTTGACATCTTCAAGTTCAGATCGATGATTATGGATGCTGAAAGCCAAGGTCCCGCCCTATCTAGTGATCACGATCCTCGAATTACACCTTGGGGTCGTTTTATGAGAAAGGTTCGTTTGGATGAAATCCCACAATTCTATAATGTATTAATTGGCGATATGAGTCTGGTTGGCCCAAGGCCAGAACGTCAATTCTTCATTGATCAAAT
Source organism: Bacteroidia bacterium (assembly GCA_047614525.1). Lineage (GTDB taxonomy): Bacteria > Bacteroidota > Bacteroidia > UBA10329 > UBA10329 > UBA10329. Next base: position 14,527 of record JBLHEU010000004.1, read on the forward strand.
CGTAAAACTAGCACCGCACTACCGTCATTTACATAAGGTTAAACCAGGAATTACATCTTGGGGCATGGTGAAATACGGTTATGCCGAAAATGTAGAGCAAATGATTAGAAGGATGAAATTTGACCTTCTCTACATTGAGAACATGAACCTGTTGGTTGATTTAAAAATTCTGATTTACACAGTTCAAACCGTTCTTCTAGGAAGAGGAAAATAAGCGTCATACTTTCTACCGCGTAGCTTCGTTCTGATTTAAGATGAAAAAATTTTTCTTTCTAAGCACGGCATTCCTTTTCGCATTTCAAGTTTATGCTCAAAATTCAAAGAAACATAGCGTTTACTTTGGGTTAGACAAACACATTATTTCCGTTGATGAGACTGACAAACTGAATGGCTGGTTAGCTCAATTTACCGACACTCTTAAAAAGATTGAAATTGTTGGTCACACAGATTATTTAGACACGGATGAGTACAATTTGATTCTTTCAGAAAAACGAGCAAATACCGTTTTAGCGTTACTAGAATCAAATAGTCAGTTGCACTATAGTATGAGTTTGGTTTCCGCCAAAGGCGAAGAAAACTCAAAACTTAACTTAAATACTGAAAAAGGAAATCCACTAGATCGCAGAGTCGACATATTCGTTTTTCAGAATGGGAAAAAAACACCGGTCTTAAAATTGACTAAACCAGAAACTCAGCTTAACTTACTGGAACAAGCCTCTGTTGGTCAAACTATTGTGCTAAAAAACCTCAACTTTTTTCCGGGCAGACATTTCCTCATTCCTAAAGCAATTCCAGAATTGGACAGGCTTGCCCAAACTTTAATTCAGAACCCCATGATGGAAATTGAAATTCAAGGTCATATATGTTGTAAGCTTGATTCGATTGACGCCAAGGATGTAGACACCAAGACTTATAGCCTTTCACTTAATCGAGCTCAATACATTCACGACCAGTTGGTAATTGCTGGAGTAGACAGTGCAAGAATGGGATATCGAGGTTTCGCAGGTTCAAGGCCGTTGTATAATCCGGAAATTACTGCAACTCATCGGAACAGAAACAGACGTGTTGAAATTAAAGTGTTGAGTAAGTAAGAATTACTTCTCCTTTTCAGAAGGCTCTTCAAAAGATAGCTGTAAAGCCGATGATCCTGTAAGGTCAGAACGCAGCTCAATCTGATGCGTTGCAATACCATCAGTAACTCTCATGGTAACTGTATTTGGTGGGAGTGTGCCCAAATTGTGTGCATGCAGATAAACGTAAGTTCGTTTGTATGCAGAAGCATCAAACTCTATGGTTTTTTTTACCGCTGTAATACTGTATTCCTCTACAATCCGTTCATCTCCAATGTAAATGGAAACAATATCTCCATCAATCACCTGAGCATCCCAAATTTCAAAAGTTAATTGAGTTGAGTTAAACGTCAGTTTATGCTCATGACGAATGGGTTTCACTCTCCTATTCTCTTTTCGTTCGGGCAGAACACTAAAGACTGGTTTCGCTGGTTTTGCAGGTTCGTACGTGTTTATCACCTGTTGCTTTGTAGCGGCCAGCAAAGCAAAGGTTGTATCTATTGTGGTAGAAACAGACCTAATAGGTTTTGTCTCTTCTTCCTTAACCCTTACAATTTGCGGCACATCTTCCACTGCCTCGGTATGGGTAATAATTTCAACAGGAGGAATGACTTCTTTTTCCACAGATGTTTTTTTCTTCTTCGCTTTTTTGGCGTTTTCCTCAGGTTCGTCTTTCACAATTTGCCAAAGCTTTATGCTTTTATCCAAACTGCCAGATAAAATGTAATTCGGTCCACTTTCTAGGTCGAAAGACATTATTGTACCCTGTTCTGCTCCTTGGTCAAGCACGCGTTGCTTGTTGTTCAAATCCCAAACATTAAACCTAGAAGCGTGATCCCCTGTAATTACGTACTTCTGATCTTCTGTAAAAGCTAGGTTGCTGAACTTATTACCGCCAGAACCAGACCGAAAACTAGTTAACAGGTAGAAGGTTTCAGGATTTCGCATATCAACCCTTGAGTTCTCGCACCAAGTAAGAAGTCGCTTACCATCACCCGAAAATTCCAGAGAATTAATTAGACAATTCCCTGTATTGTATTCTCTTACAACCTCTCCAGAAGCCAGGTTTAGTGCCATCAAATATTTGCCAACTGCAAAGATTATTTCCTTTCCATCAGGAGATAGAATGGCACACCTTATAGTTTCACTTTTATCTGTGTAAATAACTTCAGGCTTTCCATCACTCTTAAACGAAATACGACATAAATACCGATTGGTTCCTCCAAAATAGACCGTCTCAGTTTGAGAAGACATTAAAGCAAACTTGACTTTATTGACTGGACTTAGCTCACTTTGTGGACTAATAATTCGTTGAAGACAATATCCTGTGCTAGAATCCCAAACCTTAATCTGGCCATCCTCGCCAGCAGAAACTAAGTACTTACCATTTTCTGCATAACGTACATCAGTTATAGAACCATAATGTCCTTCTAACTTCTTTGTGCTTGAGGTTCCATCTAAATCCCAAATAAATACCTCGCCTCTGGTTCCACCACTAGCAAAATGAATTCCATCTGGAGAGAAAACCACGTGTCTTACTCCATGACCGTGACCAGTAAATGTCCGGATATGATCGAGTTTTAAGTTTTGGGCTTGTAAATCCCCACAACTCGCAACAATAAAAAAGAGACAGATTATTCTCAACATATTCCTCTACTAACCGTACTAGTTAGTCATTTAATTAATAGGAGTACAAATATCCACTCTAAGATGTCTAGACAAATACAAATTCTGTTGCAGTTGCTGTAAACTAGGTTACGGAATAAATCATCGAATTAAATAAAACAGATCGCATTATTCTCACATTTGCGCCAATGTCTAGAGGGATTGGGTTTATGCTTATTAGTACAGTTGCATTTTCGTTTATGCAACTGTGCGTTAAGTTTTTGAATCATCTTCCAACGCATGAACTTATTCTATTCAGAAGTGTCATTTCTCTTGTACTAAGCCTAGGATATCTACTCCCAAAAGGAATAAACCCATTAGGTAACAATCGTAAGTTCCTGCTATTGAGAGGCATTTTTGGCGTTACCGCTCTTAGCTTATTCTTCATTACCCTTCAAAATATCCCTCTGGCAAGTGCGGTTACAATTCAATACCTCTCGCCCATTTTTACGGCTATTATTGCCATTTTCCTTTTAGGGGAAAGGATGAAGAAGGTGCAATGGTTGTTCTTTCTATTAGCATTTGTAGGTGTGGCAATGCTCAAAGGGTTTGATGAACGAGTTTCGGTTTTCTATTTAGTTCTAGGCTTGATTTCAGCCTTTTTTGCTGGGGCAGCTTACAATTGTATTCGTATGGTAAAGGATACTGATCACCCTTTAGTTGTGGTGCTTTACTTTCCAATGGTAGCAACGCCTATAATGCTTGTTCTCAGCTATTTTAACTGGGTTTCACCAATTGGTTGGGATTGGGCAATCATTTTGCTTCTTGGAGTATTTACACAAGTTGGGCAAGTGTTTATGACAAAAGCCTTACAAGCCGAGAAAGCGAATGTTGTGGCTAGCCTTAAATATTTAGGTTCTATTTATGCTCTAATTTTTGGCTATTTCATTTTTGATGAAGCCTACGATTTCGTTAGCATTCTTGGCATTCTGTTAATCCTTTTAGGAGTCTTGCTAAATGTTGGAATGAAACATTGGAGCAAAAAAAAAGCTCCGACCGTCTAATTGACAATCGGAGCATCTAAACGTTTTAATAGCGTTTTATCTCACACTCATCTTTTTGGTGATGGTGTTTAATCCATCAGAAAGTGAGTAGAAATAAACACCAGACGAAAGTCCATTTGCATCAAACAAAACTATGTTTTTACCAACGGTTGGATTCAAGTTCTCAGCATGAACTCTTGTTCCAAGTACGTTGTAGACCTCCAATGTCATTTCCTCAACCACACTTACTAAACCAAAGCTAATTGTGGTGTTTTCACTGAAAGGATTCGGGTAATTAGAAACCTCTAAAACCGAACTAGTTGCTTGCTCTATTCCTACACCACTTGCACGAACATCCAAAACAAGTCCTTCAAGTTTAATTCCATTCGGAGTAAAGTTTGGATCTCCAAAAGCATCAAGCAAAAAGCCCATTTCTGTAAGCCAAATATTAAATCCAGTAACGTCTCCAATTGCAAGTGGGTCAAAACTTGCGGCTCTTGAATCAACAAAAACAGTTAACGGATAAAGACCATCGTTATTAGGTCCGCCTCCGGTAGCTGCTGTCCAATCTGCCGCAGTACCTGCTATTGTAATGCACCCAGAAGTATTTTCAAACCCTGTTGCAGTATCCCCAGTGTTAATCCAATAACCAAATGGATTGGTAATGGCATCATACGTTGTGTCAAATGCCGCGTCAGTTGTGTAAGTCAATCCAGCAGGCAATCCCCCAATGGAATCAAGTCTAAAAAAGTCTGCCAACACGGTTACATCCAAAGGTGGATTTCCGGGAGATAATTCAACCGAAAGTGTTGTATCTGCAAAGGTTTGAATGCTAATGACAACCTCGTAATCTTCGCACTCTGTACAAGCAAAAATGGGTTCCAGTTCGGTTGGCGAAAGTTGTAATCCAGTTCCAACAAAATCTTCAGTAGGAACACATTGGGCTATTGCAAGCGAGGCTGCAAAAGGCGCTAAAATTGAAAGTAGAGTTTTCTTCATTTTTTGATTGATTTTATCACCACGAAACTAAACTTTCTGCAAATAGGTATTCTTGACTTTTGCAAATTCAAGAAATAAAAAAAGCTCGGCTTAAACCGAGCTTTTTGTAGCGAGAGGCGGAATTGAACCGCCGACCTCAGGGTTATGAATCCTGCGCTCTAACCATCTGAGCTACCTCGCCATTTTTTTTGCGGGTGCAAATATAGTATCTCAAAATACTTCCACAAGCCAATCTAACAGTTTGAAATCCTTATTTTTGCGAAAATTTTCTATATTGCCGTAATTGGCTTTCTAGCCAATGTATCACAAGAACATTTCCGATGAAAAAAGTAGAAGCTGAATACATGGTAAACACATCGCCTGGTGTACTCTTCAGCAGATTGAGCACAGCAAGTGGATTGGCAGAATGGTTTGCTGATGATGTTACTATTGATAAAGATGGCTTGTACCACTTTAGTTGGGATGGTGAAGAAGAGGTTGCCAAATTACTAAGTAAGAAAAATGGAGACTTCGTGAAGTTTCATTGGATGCATATGGAAGATGGTAGTTTTTTGGAATTCCGTCTTAAAACTGATCCTCTCACCAGAGATTTGGCTTTAATGGTTACTTATTTTGTTGAAGAAGGTGAAGAGGAAGAAGCACAATTACTTTGGGACAACCAGATTGAAGAATTGATGCACTTATTAGGAAGCTAATAATTTTGAGGTTTACCTTTTGTTTCTATGGGAATTAAGGACGCCATTTCAGATTCTAAAGCTATTGCCCTGCCATTTTTGGTGGGGCTTTCTATTTACTCCTTGGTTGGCATGGGCCTCTTCTTTACCCTAGGGAACGAAGAAACGCACACTTTTTTAAACTCAAGCCATACACCACTTCTTAATCAATTCTTTAAATACCTCACCCATTTCGGGCATGGGGTCATTCCAATAATTGCCTTCCTTTTTTTGCTCTTTGTGAGATATTCTTGGGCGGTGGGTCTAGGCCTTTCCAGTCTTGTAATGGGAGTTGTGGTACAATCTCTGAAGCGAAACGTTTTTGCTGAATACCATCGACCAGCAAAAATTTTCCAAGAAGGTGTTCTACCACATATTGAGGGTGTGGAATTGATGCTTCATCACAGCTTTCCCTCAGGACATAGTGCTACCGGGCTTTGTTTAATGTTTATGCTAGCAGTTTTTGTTAAGAAGCGTTGGTTAACCTATTTAATGGTTCTTGTCGGTCTTTTAATGGCCTTTTCTAGAGTTTACATATCACAACATTTTATTCAAGATACAGTTGTGGGAGCATGGATTGGATTTATCATGGCTTTCTTAGGATATATTTTCATCATTCATTATGCCGAAAAAAATCCCGACTCTAAACTGAACAGCAGATTTTGGCCAACAACTTAAGTTCAAATACTTGGCGCTTACTGCTTTGCGCAGTTGGCGCTTTGCTCTTCATCCCTTTTTTAGGTGAGGCTCACCTTTTTGACTGGGACGAAATAAACTTTGCCGAAGCAGCTCGCGAAATGCTTGTTACCGGCAATTACTCTTATGTACAGATTAATTTTAAGCCATTTTGGGAAAAGCCTCCACTTTTTATCTGGATGCAAGTCTTAAGTATGTCAGCTTTTGGCGTTAACGAATTTGCAGCTCGTCTTCCAAACGCCATATGCGAAATCCTCACCACCCTTTTGCTTTTCAATATTGGTAATCAACTTGTTTCCAAAAATTTCGGCCTTCTTTGGGTGTTGGTTTACCTAGGTTCATTCTTGCCTCAATTTTATTTCCGAACAGGAATAATTGATCCTTGGTTTAATCTCTTCATTTTCTTTGGAGTTTGGCAGCTAGTGAAGGCCAGTAAAACCCGCGAATTAGGAAGGAAACATTTATTATTAAGCAGTGTAGCAATTGGCTTGGCGGTACTCACAAAAGGTCCTGTTGCTTTCTTGATTCTAACGGCCTCTGCAGGCGTGTATTTCATCTTAAAATTCAAGAGTCATCAATGGAAACCTAGCGATTTCATCCTTTATACATTAATCGTTTTGTTGGTGGGTTTTTCGTTTTTCTTTATCGAAATAGTCAACGGGCGTGGCTATATAGTACAAGACTTTATTGATTACCATATTCGGCTGATAACAGAAAGCGAAGCTGGCCACGGACAGCCATTCTACTACCATTTTCTAGTTCTGCTAATTGGGTGCTTTCCAATGTCTTGGTTCTTTGTAGCAAGTTATTTTAAGCGAAACGAGATCAAATGGAATCATGAATTGCTTTGGATGCATATTATGTTTTGGATTGTACTGATTGGCTTCTCTTTGGTACGGACTAAAATTATTCACTACTCTTCGCTCACGTATTTTCCCATGTCATTTGTAGTGGCTCATTACATCCATCAGCTTATTAAAGGCCATCGACAATTGCCAAAAGTCATTCCTTATGTATTGCTAATTATTTCAGTAATACTTGGCAGCGCATTCGTTCTTCTTGGGCTGCTAGACCAAATAAAAGAACCACTGCTTTCTTTACTCAAGGCCAACCCATTTGGGTTTGCATGCTTCAGTCAGGAAATTCCGGATGGAACATTCGATCCATTTATTGGCCTCCTCTTTATAACCGGAACACTAACTGGCATTTATTTTATTCTATCAAAAAAGCTGGTAGCGGGAGTCTTGCTGTTTTTCACCACAACACTTACTACAACCACCCTTCTTACCCTGTTTATTGCTCCTAAAATGGAACTTTATATGCAAGGAGCCATTATCCAATTTTACCAAGACCATGCTAAAACGCATCACTTTCGGCCTCTTGCAATGCGTAGTTATGCTCACTTGTATTACGGTGAAAGTGTTGAGTTGAACCATCAGTCAGATGATGATCTTACCTGGATGGCTAGATCAAGTGACTTAGATAGGCCAGTATATTTTGTAACCCGAGTAGGTCAGGAAGCCCAAGTGTACAAGTATTTCCCAGAAATGAACCAAGTAGCTAGACCAGGTGGATATGTTGTGTTTGAAAGAGGCGACAAAAATTATCCCTTTTTGAAGAAAGACTAGAGCCCAAAAATTAGCTCTTAGCGTAAAGCTTAGAACTTTCCCAATCAGATGTATAAAACAATTTAACTTGATCTAACTCTTCTGTTGAAATCAAGGCCTCCGAGTATAGCAAATATTTTGGCATAAGCCGAGCAGCATATAACACTTTGTACCTAAACCCTCCCGTAAGAATTTTCCAACCAAAATGAAGGATTGGATTTTTAAATACTCTTCTCTTGTTCATGTTTACATATCTACCTAAAACCAACATGGATTTAAGCTGCCTTTCTGAATAAGAACTGTGCTTTTTGCTAAAGTCTATACTTGCCATATTTATTGGAGCCCCAATGCTATTTGCCAATTTTTGAATAAAAGCAGTCGGGTTCTCCCTCATATCTTCATAAATAAAGACTAGCGGCTTTTGGTTAAAGTTCTTTTCCAAAACAGACAACATACAAGAGTAATTGAGGTCATTTTTCTTGAAGTAACCCGTATCGGAATCTAAATCAAAGAACTGCTTAAAACTGCCCGTAGACCCATTTTTCACAAAACGTCTGTATTGTGATGCGATGTAGCTGTCATGACGCCTAAGGACGATGATTGGTATGGCATTGGGAAATGAAGCTGCAAACTTCTCAACTTCGACCTTCAGTTGCTTATCAAACTCTCTAGAAACCAAAAACCGAGATTCATGGCTACGAGTGATAATATTAATCACTTGTTTATACCTAGTACGCTGAATATATTTTAATCCCTCAAGTTTTGGAAAGACTCAATACTGGAGAAAAGTGGTACCCGTCTTTCCCGTTTCTACATGAAAGTAAATCTCCTTATCCACTGGCTGTTTCATTTTCGTTTACGCGTATGTTTCCATCTGCGGTGCGTCCATAACCAAGTCTCTGGTTTCAGCTTAATATCTCGTTCTAATCTTTGCATAAATACGGAAGAAATTTCTGAAGCGAGTTTGTCTGCTAGTGCCTCCTCCAACACCTCTAAATGAATTCTATAACTCCCTCGCGCAACTCTGTTTACTGATGCGTATACTACAGGGTAATTCAATTTAGAAGCAATTGTACCAACACCTGTAGATACCCTAGTTTCTTGACCTAGAAAGTTCATTTTAAAAGCATTTTTAAAGGAAGAGGATTGATCCGCAATAAACACAGTTGCACTCATAATACCCTTGTCCCTAATCATCCCCCTCAAAGTGCCTTTCATAGTATAAAGGGCATTACCAGTTCGCGTTCTCATTCTACGAAAAAGGGAGTCGAAGTGCTTGTTTTTCTGAGGCTTGTAAATCACAAACGATTGATGCAGTTTCTCAAGTCCAAACCTAGAACCTGCTAACTCCCAGTTGCCAAAATGTCCCATCACAACAATAATGCTTTGAGCGGAGTTTGAAAACTTTTCAAACACTTCAAGTTTGTCAAAATGGAGCCGACTTCGTAGTTCCTGGTCAGAAATCGTGAGGTTTTTCACAGATTGTAAAAGAAAGTCGCAGAAATAATGGTAGAAATCGATTTCGATTTTTATCAGTTGGTTTTCGGATTTCTCAGGAAATGAATTCCTGAGATTTTCCCGAACCACCTCTACCCGATACTGCAACACTTTGTAAATAAGTGAAAACAACGCATCAGACATAACGTACAATATCCGCAAAGGCAAATACGAGACTGCGTATAAAACGGGAAGTGATAAATAGTATATAAGCGCTTGCATCAAGCTACAAAATGTGGAGATTATTTAGGCTTTATCGGAAAGCACCTTGCTACCATAAATCGAAACGTTAATAGCACCAGCAAAAACAGGCTTTGTACTATCTGTGTCCTAAATCGATTATTTCGGGTCTCCGTAAATCTTGAATTTGGCTAAACCCCACAATTGCATACGATGCATTATCGAGGTTTTAAGAACGCCAAACCCGTAGGTCACGCTTCTGCTGAAATTGATAGACGAAGCCTCTTCGAAATACTTGGTCGGACAAGTAACCTCGCCAATCTCAAATCCTTTCATGAAAATCTGGCTTAGCATCTGATTATCAAAGACAAAGTCATCTGAATTAGCTTCATAATCAATTGCTTCAATTACCTCTCTAGAAAACGAACGATATCCGGTATGATACTCCGAGAGTTTTTGATTGATTAAGATGTTTTGAGCTAGCGTAAGAAATCGATTTGCGATGTACTTATAAATTGGCATTCCCCCTATCAAAGCTCCTTTACCAAGTATTCTAGAACCTAAAACAACAGGATAAACATCATTCGCAATCATGTAGCTCATAGAATGAATAAGCTTTGGTGTATACTGGTAATCTGGGTGAAGCATAATAACAATATCAGCCCCTAGCTCCAAGGCTTTATCGTAGCACGACTTCTGATTACCACCGTAGCCACGGTTTGTTTCGTGCTTTACTATGTGTTTTATTCCAAGGCTCTTGCCTACCTCAACCGTATTATCTGGACTTGCATCATCCACCAAAACCACCTCATCCACAATTTCCATAGGAATCTCATTGAACGTGGTTTCCAAGGTTGAGGAAGCGTTGTACGCTGGCAATACTACAACTACTTTTTTGCCGTTAATCATCGGGCGGCAAATGTACATGATTGCTATATAAATTAGCACGGCTTATTGCGGCTTGTATCTTTGGGTTTAGAAAAGAGAGAGGCTAGTGAAAAAACTGCATAAACTGGTAATTACGTCCTACATAGGGCCATTTGTAATGACCTTCTTTGTTTCGCTGTTTATACTTCTTATGCAGTTTTTGTGGAAGTACATTGACGATCTTGTTGGGAAAGGACTTGAATGGCTGGTTATAGGGGAACTGATGTTTTACGCATCAGCTAGTTTAGTCGCTCTGGCTCTTCCGTTGTCAATTCTCATATCGTCAATAATGACGATGGGCGCTTTGGGTGAACATTATGAGTTAGTGGCGCTCAAATCAGCTGGGATTTCATTGCGTAAAGTAATGCGTCCCCTCATTGTATTCTCCTTGCTAACAAGCGTTTTAGCGTTCTACTTTTCTAATAATCTCTTGCCCATTGCCAACCTCAAAATGGGAACGTTGCTCTACGATATTAGGCACAAAAAACCAACAATGGACCTGAGGCCGGGTATCTTTTATAAAGGGTTGGATAATTATTCCATTCGAGTTGGTTCTAAGGCAGAAGATGAGGTATCTCTCTATGATCTTATGATTTATGACCACACCGAGAACAAAGGGAACAACAAGGTGATATTAGCCGATTCTGGGAGGATGGAATTTGAAGGAGATCGATATCTACTTCTTACCCTATACAGTGGCAAAAGCTATGAGCAGCAGGATAATCGAAGTAGAAATGAAAAAACCTTTCCGCACATGCGTAGCGATTTTCAGAAAGAAGTAATTCGCTTTGACATGTCTGAGTTCTCTATGCGAAGAAGCAATGAGGATATTTTCAAGGACAATTATAAAATGCAGAGCCTTGGACAACTCACCACAAACATTGACACCTTAAACAACAACCTTGACCAACGGAAAATAAATTTTCACGAAAACCTACAGCGTAATTTCATTTATCTAAAAACAGACAGCGCAGTAGCAATTACTTCAGCTCAAGAACCTTATACAACTGCACTTACCATGTTTGATGAGCCTAAACATGGTAGAATTGTTGAAGCTGCGTTGAATATGGCTCGTAGTACAAGATCTTACGCTCAATCAGCAAGAGATGACGTTTCCGCCAGAACAACACGGGTTAACCGCTATTGGATTGAAGTTCATCGGAAGTTTACGCTTTCCATAGCATGCTTAATCCTATTCTTTATTGGTGCGCCACTTGGGGCCATAATTAGAAAAGGTGGATTAGGGTTGCCAACGGTTTTTGCAATCGTCTTCTTCCTGATTTACTATTTACTCTCAATTACGGGAGAAAAATTTGCAAAAGAGGGGCTTTGGACTGTTACCGAAGGTATGTGGCTTTCATCGGCCGTACTGCTTCCCGTTGGTCTTTTCCTTACGTACAAAGCCACCACAGATTCAAAACTATTTGAATGGGATTCGTACCTAAAACCCGTTATTAGGTTATTCGATTCTATCAAAAATAAACTTGTCGTTAAGTGAAAGTTCTACAGGTTTGTATTAAGCCTCCTTATCCTAAAGTTGATGGCGGATGTATGGCCATGGCTGCCGTTACCGAAAGCCTTTTAATTGGCAAGCATCAGGTTAAATGTTTAACGATGGCCACGCATAAGCATCGTTTTCAACCAGATAAAATTCCGCAACGGATAGTTGATGATGCTAGAATTGAAGCAGTGGAAATTGACACAAGAATCAAAGCGTTTGATGTGGTTGTCAATCTGTTCAGTTCAAACTCATACAATATTGAACGTTTTGAAGATGAAGATTTCGAAGCAAAGCTGATCTCAATTTTAGAAGTAGAACAATACGACACAGTAATTCTTGAAAGCTTATTCTGCGCTCCTTATATAGCTTCGATTAGGAAAGTATCGTCAGCAAAAATCATTGTACGAGCACATAACGTGGAATTTCAAATTTGGGAAGGTTTGGCACATGGAGAAGCCTCTTTTATCAAGAAGCAATATCTCAAAATCCTGGCAAAAAGATTAAAGACCTACGAAATTCAGGCGCTTAACAAGGCTGATGAAATACTATGTATTACCGAGGAGGACAAGTATAAATTTGAACAGCTTGGTGTAATAACAACCATAGAAGTGCTGCCGATTGGTATGAACATTAAGGTCCTACCGTACAAGCCGCCAAAGTCAACCTCAGTATGGATGTATCATGTGGGTGCCATGGATTGGGAGCCAAACATTGAAGGCATTAATTGGTTTGTAGATAATATTTGGCCATTACTTAATGAGCAATTCCCGGAACTTAAATGCCATTTGGCTGGACGAAAAATGCCTGAATACCTCAAAGAACAATCGAAAGGAAACTTGATTATTGAAGCCGAAGTTGAATCTATGAAAGACTTTACGCTAGACAAAAACGTGGCTGTAATTCCGCTTTTATCTGGTAGCGGTCTAAGGGTTAAAATTGTTGAAGCACTGGCGCTTGGGAAAGTGGTAGTAACCACAAGCATTGGCGCAATGGGAATCCCATATTCGGATGGCAAAAACATGTTGATTGCCAATTCTCCTGAAGAGTTTGTTTCTCAGATTCAAAAACTGATGGAGAAACCAATTCTATTAAAAAACATAAGCAAGGGTGCTCGCAAATTGGCGGAGTCTGAATTTGATCTTCACAATCTCAGCTCAAAATTGACTTACTTTTGCCAGACCAAAAGCTGACTAACTCCATTGCGTCTATTCGTCCTACTTTCTAGATTTCCTTACCCGCTGGAAAAAGGCGATAAACTGAGGGCGTTTCATCAGCTCAGAATTCTATCGAAACACCATGAAGTTTTTCTCTGTGCTTTGCACGAAGAGGACTTACAAGAAGATTGGATATCAGAAGTAAAACAGCACTGTTCTGAACTCAAAAATATTAGAATATCGAAATTAAACCAATTCATTAGTCTTGGTTTATCAGTCTTAGGAAAAGACCCATTTCAGGTTGCATATTTCTATCAAAAAAACGCTCAACAAGAAATCAATAAGTGCATTCAGGATTGGAAACCAGACGCTATTTATTGTCAGCTTTTAAGAACAGCCAAATACGTTCAAAACGTGAGCGGTATTCCCAAAATCATCGATTTTCAAGATGCTTTTTCAAAAGGAATCGAACGTAGATTAGAAACAGACCCTTGGTACTTAAAACCCGTATTAAGTTCAGAGTTGAGACGTCTCAATCGCTATGAGCAAAAGGTATTTAGCACCTTCAATCATTGCACCATTATATCTGAGCAAGACAGAGATCAACTTCCTGTATCTCAAAAAGAGGATGTTTCAATAGTAAGAAACGGAGTTAATCTTTCAGATTTCGTGCCTAGCACGGAAGAAAAAACCGTGCAAGTGTTATTTGCTGGAAACATGGGTTATCCGCCAAATGTGGAGGGTGCAGTTTTCCTAGCCAATGAAGTAATGCCGTTGGTCCGAAAGCAATTTCCTGAAGCTAAATTGATGCTTGCTGGAGCCAGACCAGATCAAAAGGTAAGAGACTTAGCTTCTGAGCACACAGATGTAACTGGTTGGGTTGAAAATATACGAGATTGCTACGCAAAGGCCAAGGTTTTTGTAGCGCCAATGATGATTGGTACCGGTCTCCAAAACAAATTACTGGAAGCAATGGCCATGCGAATTCCATGCGTTACGTCTACCCTAGCCAATAATGCTTTGCAAGCTAAACCTGAGATTGAAATTTTGATTGCTCAAACTCCAGAACAATATGCTGAGCACATTTTAGCTTTGCTTGAAAACCAAGCGGAAGCAGATAAGCTAGCCGAAGCAGGACATCAATTGGTTGCGAACCACTTTAGTTGGGAAGGAGCTACAAAGCCATTGTTAGACGCTATCAATCAGATTGAGCCAAAAGCCTAACCTATTTTCTTGAAATGATCAATTGTAGCTGAAAGCGCCTGTTTTGTATGCTCCGGTAATTCGCTTTCCTTAAACGGATGTCTTCCTCCGAAAACGTGATCTCCATCTTCAATCATCAGCTTTTCGCCAGAAGCACACCAATTGGCTAAATTCTCAGCATCTGATGAATCAACCGTTTTATCATTCGTGCCGTGAATGAATAAACTTGGAATCTCAATCTTATCACAAGAAGACTCAAGATTATAGCGCTGTTCTTGATCCAAAGCGTCTTCTACAAACTGGTAATACAATGGCATTTCCTGATTGGTGCGAGCATTTGGAATATAAACCACCCCGTTTTTCTTCCATTCTTCCAAATCAGTATTTGTCCGCTTCATATCTCCAACAGATGCCCAAGTAACTAATCCTTTAACCAACTTGTTTTCAGCTGCTTTTGTAATGGAAACTCCACCACCTCTACTATGCCCCAGCAAATAGATTTTGTCACGATTCAATTTGGCTTCCGAGAACAAAACTCTATCGGAAATTCCCTGAATAACCTGTTCCGTATCGAATAACTCCTTGTTGTAATTATTGTTTCCAAACGCTTCTAAATCAGTAAATTCTGACGGTTTTTCTAGCGTTGTTCCATCATGCGTAAAGTTGAAACTGACGAACGCAAAACCTGCTTTCACCATTTCTTCACCGACTTTTGGAAAGTGTCCCCAATCCTTAAAACCTTTGAATCCGTGAACAAATATCACCACAGGTTGGTTTGAAATTTGATTGTCGAACCGAAGATCGACAGGCATTTGACGATTGTCAAATCCTTTTAAAATCGATGAAATAAGCTGAGTCATTTTCTGTTTATTAATCGGACGAAGTTAAAATCATGAAGCTAATCCTTCTTACAACCCTATCTCTTTTGTTTGTTTCGGCAAATGGCTTTGCACAAAAGAAGTGTGAGCATTGTATTGAGTGGGATGAAAATCGCAAGTTAACCTGGTCTGATTTCAGAGGAAAGCCAAACAAAATTTCTAGAAACGAAGCTTTAACGGATAGCGGGATGTCCATTGGGCTTGCGTGTAATGACCAAACTTCCGAGGTTACTCTCGAGTGTTTTTTCGACCCAAAAAAGAGCTGGTCTAAAAATGAAAAGTCAGACTATTTGCTGGCTCACGAACAATTGCATTTTGATATTACTGAGCTTTTCGTTCGTAAACTCAGAAAACAAATTGACAAACTTGGAGATGATTGTCAGAAACTAAATAACTACATCGAAGAATACTACAATAAGAACTACAAAGCTTTTGTAGCCTATCAGCATGCTTACGATTCTGAGTCTAGGCACAGTTTGAACGAGGAAAAACAAGCGTATTGGGAGAAAAAAGTGGCTCGAGAATTGGAACAACTTAAACCCTACGCTTCATCGCTTGCGAACAATTAACCAAGTTCTAAAATCAAATCATCTGCTTCAACCATTATTCCTTCAGACAGAATAATTTGCTTGATTGTTCCAGCTTCAACGGCTGTAACAGTAGTTTCCATTTTCATGGCTTCAATAATAAACAATGGCTGATTCTTCTTCACTTTGTCCCCCTTCTTAACCAAAACGGCACTCAGTAACCCTTGCAAAGGCGCGCCTATTTGTGAATCATTTTCTTTATTCGCCTTAGCGTGAGAAACTCTCTCAATGTTTAGGCTTTTGTCCTCAATTTCAATGTTTCGAGTCTGACCATTCACTCTGAAGAAAAGCGTTCGCATTCCTTCTTCATCCGCAGGCCCAATTGATAAAAGCTCGATGATAATGTTCTTCCCCTCGCCTATTTCAACCAACGTTTCCTCACGCAACTTCATCCCGTAGAAAAAGTTTCCTGTTGGAATTTTAGATAGGTCTCCAAACTCAATTTTCTTCTTGTAATACCCCTCAAACACCTTGGGGTACATGAGGTAAGAGAGATAATCGGTGAGCTTCAATGAAGCATCAAACTTCTTTTTGAATTCAACAAACCCTTTATCAAAATCAATTGGTTCGAGATGGCTATTTGGACGATCCGTAAACGGTTTTTCGTCCTTAAGAATCATTTTCTGAATATCCGCAGGGAACCCGAAGTGCGGCTGGCCTAAATGACCTTTGAAGAAGTCTACAACACTTTCTGGGAATGAAATTGTGTCTCCGCGCTCTCGTACATCTTCAATTGTAAGACCGTTTGAAACGAGGTAAAGCGCCATATCTCCAACCACTTTAGAAGAAGGAGTAACCTTCACAACATCTCCAAAAAGCTCGTTCACTTTTCCGTACATCAATTTGATGTCTTCGAACTTATCAGCCAACCCAAGTGCCACAGCCTGCGGCTTAAGGTTTGAATACTGCCCACCTGGTATTTCGTGCTGAAAAACACTAGAAGTACTTGCTTTCAATCCACTTTCAAACGGGTAGTAATACTCTCGAACTGTATCGAAATAGTTCGAAAACTCATTCAAGAGAGGAATATCCATTGCGTGTTCTCGCTCTTGGAAACGCATCATCTCAACCACAGAATTGAAATTAGGCTGAGAAGTGAGACCAGACATAGACCCTAGCGCAACATCTACCACATCTACGCCAGCCTCAATCGCTTTCAAATAAGTAGCTGGTTGAAGCGAAGAAGTATCGTGCGTATGCAGGTGAATCGGGATTTTTACGGTGTCTTTAAGAGCAGTAATAAGCTCGGTGGCCGCATACGGCTTCAGCAATCCAGCCATATCCTTAATGGCCAAAATATGTGCTCCAGCATTCTCAATATCTTTTGCTAATTGCAAGTAATATTCTAACGTGTACTTGTTTCTTTCAGGATTGAGAATATCACCCGTGTAGCACATCGCCCCTTCCGCAATTCCGTCAGTTCTTGATCGAACATATTCGATGCATGGACCAATTCCTTTCATCCAGTTCAGGCTGTCGAAAATTCGGAAAAGATCGACCCCAGTTTCCCAAGATTTCTCTACGAATTTCTCAACCATGTTATCTGGATACGCCTTATATCCTACTCCATTCGAACCACGAATAAGCATTTGCAGTAACGTATTCGGAATTGCCTTTCTAATTTCCGAAAGTCGTTCCCAAGGATCTTCATGTAAGAAGCGCAGGGCAACATCAAAGGTTGCTCCTCCCCAAACCTCGTAACTAAAAATTTCAGGGTGGTTTTTAGCGTAGCTTTCTGCTACGCGAAGCATGTCATATGAACGCATTCTTGTCGCCAAAAGCGACTGATGCGCATCTCGCATGGTAGTATCTGTGTAATGGATAACCTTTTCCTTTTTCAACCACTCACTAAAACGTTCTGGGCCAAGCTCATTTAAAAGGTCTTTCGTTCCCTTTGGATAAGAACCAAACCGTTGAAAATCAGGAACAACTGGCTTCAAAAGAACCTTTCTGTCATCCGTGAATTTTACATCAGGATTACCGTTTACCGTAATCTCGCCAAGGAACTTTACAATCTTGGTTGCTCTATCTCGTCCTTTAACGAATTTGAAAAGTTCAGGATGTTCCGGGATGAAGTTTACAGTTGCCTCACCCTTCTTAAAAACTGGGTGATTGACAATATTCTCAACGAAACGAATATTAGTTTTCACGCCTCTGATTCGATACTCTTGAAGACAACGAGTCATTTTCCTAGATGCTCCATCAAGTGTTCTTGAGTGAGCACAAACTTTCACTAAAAGCGAATCGAAGAATGGACTAATTCGTACTCCAGAATAAACACTTCCAGGGTCAAGTCGAATACCAAACCCTTCTGCCGGACGATAAGTAATAAGCGTTCCGTGATCTGGTTTGAAATCGTTCTCAGGGTCTTCAGCAGTAATTCTACACTGTATGGCAAAACCGTTTACGCTAATCGCGGATTGGTCTGGAATTGCAATCTCATCTTCATACAATTTGAAGCCCATCGCAATACGAATCTGAAGTTTGACAATGTCAATTCCAGTAACCATTTCGGTAACTGTGTGCTCAACTTGGATTCTAGGGTTCACCTCAATGAAATAAATCGATCCATCAGGATCAACCAGAAATTCTACTGTCCCAACGTTGTTGTATTTAACCTCCTTAGCAATTTTAACCGCGTATTCGAACAACAGTTGCCGTACGGAATGTTCCAAATTCATTGCTGGTGCAACTTCAACCACCTTTTGAAATCTTCGTTGTACAGAACAATCTCGTTCATGAAGGTGAATAGTGTTTCCTTCGTTATCAGCTACAATTTGAACCTCAATATGCTTCGGATTTTCAATGTATTTCTCCAAGAAAACTGTGTCATCGCCAAAGGCTCTACCCGCTTCTCGCTTGGCTTCGTTGAAAGCATTTTCTAACTGAGAAGCTTCACGAATTACACGCATTCCTCTACCGCCACCACCAGATGCGGCCTTCAACATTAAAGGATAACCAATTCTACCGGCCTCTTTTAAGGCGATTTTATGATCTGTAAGGTCTTTTTGACTACTCTCTATAATCGGAACATTACAACGCTTTGCAACGGCTTTAGCAGCCACCTTATCGCCCAACTGAGCCATAACCTCTGGTTCTGGCCCAATGAAAACGATTCCATTCTCTCGACATTTTCTAGCGAATTCTTCATTCTCAGATAGGAAACCATAACCAGGATGAATGGCATCAACGTTCTTCTCCAAAGCCAAATTGATAATCTCATCAATATCGAGGTATGGCTTTAAAGGTTCGTTATCGTTACCAATTTGGTAACTCTCATCGGCTTTATAACGATGTAGCGAATAACGGTCTTCAAACGTATAAACAGCTACGGTTCTGAGCTTTAACTCAACACAAGCACGTAGAATTCTGATGGCTATTTCACCACGATTGGCAACGAGAACTTTTCTAATTTTCATAGAGTAATCTTGAGACTTCGAAAATAAATAAATAGCCGTATTTAGAACGAGATTTGAATCAGATGTTTGCAACATCTTTTCAAACCTTCCCATTCACGAAAACTTACCTTTGCATAATGGCTAAATCGTTATCAATTCAACTAATTACAGGCGCAGTTTTTTGCGTCTTAATCTCAACGTTTTCTGACACAATAGCTCAGGAACAAGAAATTAAATGGGTTAGTCTAGAGGAAGCCGAAGCGCTGAGAAGAACAGAACCACGAAAAATTATGATTGACGTTTACACCGATTGGTGCGGCTGGTGCAAGCGCATGGATAAAACCACCTTTGCGGATGCTAAACTGGTTGAGTATGTAAACACAAATTACTACGCGGTTAAACTTGATGCTGAACAGAGAGAGCCTATCACTTTAGGAGGGAAAACATACGAATATGTAGCCCACGGAAAGCGCGGTTACAACCAAATTGCCAAAGAGTTACTGCAAGACAAAATGAGCTACCCTACCGTTGTATTCTTGGATGAAGACATGAACATGATTCAGCCACTTTCTGGATTCAGAGACGCAGAAACCATGCAACCAATTCTGGAATACTTAGCCACAAATGGCTACAAAGAAACGTCTTGGGAAGATTGGCTGAAAGCACGGGCCTCCAATTAATCACAATTCGAACTCACGAATAGCCTGATAAACTGACTCCAATTCAGATTCGGTTATGCAATAAGGCGGAATAATGTAGATAATGTTTCCTAGCGGGCGAAGAATAATTCCTCGCTCCATAAAGAAATCATACAGTCGGTCGCGTAAGGAGTTAAAATAGCCAGTTTGGGCGCCTGTTTCGTACTCAACAGCTAAGATTGTTCCTTTATGACGAACGGCTGCCACACCGTTCAATGCTGCGGCTTCCTTGGCGAAATCAGCATGTTGCTGCTCAATGCAGCTAATACTTTCCCACGTTTCGTCCTTTTCCATCAGGTCTAAACTGGCGCAACCAGCGGCACAAGCCAACGGATTGGCCGTGTAGGAATGGCCGTGTAAGAACGTTTTAAGCTTTCCTTCTTCTCCTTCTGACCAAAACGATTGATGCATGGCATCTGTGCAAACCGTAACTCCCATTGGAAGAAACCCTCCGGTAATCCCTTTGCTTAACGCGATAAGGTCTGGTTTCTGCTCGCATTGGTCCATGGCAAATAGACTTCCCGTACGTCCAAAACCCGTCATTACTTCATCCGCAATAATGACAATTCCTTTCTCTCGGCACATAGAAATCATCTTATCCAAAACCTCAGGAAAATAGACTTGCATACCAGCAGTTCCTTGCACTAATGGTTCATATATAAATGTCGCAATATCCTCTTTTTCAATAATTTGTAGTAATTTATCTAATGTTTCAGATTCGCTTTCTAAAACAGGAGTTGGAATAAACTCTACCTCGAAAAGAAACGGATCGAACGGCTTAGAAAACACACCTCTACCTCCTACTGCCATTGCACCAAAAGTATCTCCGTGGTAGGCATCTTCCAACGCTATCACTTTGCGTTTTGGAGTTCCTTTATTGAACCAATATTGGAACGACATTTTCAATGCAACCTCAACCGCAGTAGAGCCATTATCTGAGTAGAACACTTTTGTAAACTGGTCAGGCATTTTCTCTAACAAACGAGTAGCTAATTCAACTGCTGGTTCGTGCGTAAAACCAGCAAACATTACATGCTCCAGCTTCTGTACTTGATCAATAACACGCTTAGCGATATACGGATTACAATGACCATGTATGTTCACCCACCAGCTTGAAATGGCATCCAAATAGCGGTTTCCATCAGCATCTATCAACCAAGAGCCTTCTCCACGTACTATCGGCACGTTGATTGTGTCTGTATTCACAGCCGTAAAAGGATGCCACACGGATTTTGGGTCATTAGACCTCCAATCGCTCATTTAATTAAGGATTTTATGTTCGATTTCAATCTTTCTGCTTCAAG
>JBLHEU010000005.1:0-33060 GCA_047614525.1 Bacteroidia bacterium
ATATACGATTATTGGAATCTCTATAACTGTTGGTATTAAACAGTTATAGAGATTTTTTAAATACATTGACTGTTCATAAATACACTAAGTCTTTACACCCAGGACATAGAACAGATGCAAATTTGAATCAACAAATCGGAATAACTAAAGCAAAAAACACTAATTACCCCGCTAATCAGCCTGACCACTGAGAAGTATTAAAACCTAAGCTATGAAAACGTCATACTTAAAAGTTATAAAGAACCTTTCTCCAGAGATTTCATATCCAAACTTCGATTCGTTTGTGGATAATCTGAATCAACAAGATATGGAGTGGTACGCAACCTTCAGAAATCATGTGACAAATATGATAGAGGGTTATGAGTTCGAAGAGCTGACCGAAGAAGGGGTAAGAACTCTTTTACCAGTGAATACGCTTGCTGCCATGGCAATTATGAAGCAAGGTTTTGGATGGGGCGATGCTCAACTTATCAATGAGTGCAAAAACGATGTTAGGGTTAGGCATGCACTGAACATTGGAACGGTAGAAGACGTGCCTACTATGAGTATGATGAACAAGTTCAGAACGCTGCTCGATGCTTTTGAAAAGAATACTGGAATTAACCTAATGTCTGAGTTGATTGAGAAAATTACTGCGGAAGAAGGTCCGGTATTGAAACTAGGAGGAGGAAGAATAATGCTATGGGCTATGCGAGTGGCCTGATCAAAACAAACTCGCAGACCGACAAACCTGGAACTGGAACTCCAAAAGAAAGGGCGCTCAACTTATGTTGGAGTGCCCTTTGTCTTTTCTGGTGTTTTGGTTTTGAACTATGAGTGAAGATGTAGCTAATTCATCATTTATTTACTGAATTATTTGCCATTCGAAATAAGGAACAGGCACCTATTTCTTCTTGTATCTCATACTGAGTGTCATGGCAAACGTGGCAACAGGTTCTTCTCCATATTTAGACGGGACTGTAGCTGTAACCGTAAGCGGAATATTCTTTCTTTCGCCATCTAATATGGTTTGTTTGAAAGAAGCCAAAACATCAGGCCCATCAAGGCAAGTAAAGTGAACATCGCCATCGGCACGTTTTAAGAATTCTGCTTGTAAGTCTTTAAAAACTATGGATACGTTCTTTTTGGTCCTGTCTAAGTAGTCAAATGCAATCCAAGCACCAGTCACATCTGCACCAACGGCTAAAGCACCAAAATATACGCTACCAAGGTGGTTTCTTGTTTTTCGGTTTAAAGGGATTTTAACGACCGTTTTCTCGTCTGTGTATTGAACTAGTCTGGCATTTACAAAACCGAGCATTCGGATTTTAAAAAGGCCAACCAGTTTAAATTTCAGGTTGGCCTTTTGAACAGGAGTAAGAATCCCCATTTATTTCTTTAAATCTTCAGCATCTATTCGATACTTGTGAACCCAAGCATCAGGAACATCCTTCTTTCGAGTTTTCTTCATTTGCTTTACAGCTGGCTTCAGAGCTTCGTACTTGCTGGAGTAGACATAAAACCATTTACGTTCTTCGTCATAAACAATGATTGGATCGCGGTCTTTTGTTTTCCAAATGTCAATAGATTTCCAAGCATTCTCCACTATTCGGAATGATTCGATTACTACATAGTAACCGCTTTCAAGCTCAGACTTAGTCATTCCAACAGTTCCATCACCCTTTCTATAAGGTGTAATTTGCTGTAGCATGCCTTTAAGCTTATTGGTGTCAATCATTCGGCTGTTAACGTCTTCAATATCTTTGTTTAAGTCGTCTATTTCTTTCTGAAGTCGGTCTAGGTCTTCGTCATGCTGATCAACTCGAGTCTTAACTCCATCAACTTCACTTTCTAGAGAATCCATCTTAGAACCAAGCACCTCTTCTAGAGAGTCCATTTTGTAATTAAGCAATTCGTTGTCTTGCTTGAAACCTTCCATGTCGCTCTCTAGCTTCTTAAACCTCTTCTTGAATCCATCTAAGTGAAAACCAATCATAATTTCATTTGAACCAGGAGACCCAGGATTGCCGTCAATTCCGTTTAACGTGAAGTCATAAGCGTATCCGATAATAAACTTGTCAGCTACTTTGAATCCTAATCCAGCTACAGGACCTGTTTCTGCTCTCCATGTGAAAGCTGCCCAAACAAGTTCTTTGTAACCGAATTTAACGGTTCCATCGTAAGATAGATTTGTCTTATATGGTAACCAACGAACCATTGCAGAAGGAGCAATTAGCCAGTCTTTTTTAATCCAAAAGTCATAGCCAACATATGCGCTAAAGTGTCTAGAGAGGTCATAAGTAAATTCCTTCTCTCTAGCACGAATTTCTCCAAGGCTTTCAATTACATGAGGAGCAGCTATTCCAATTTCCAGTAAGCCTTTCCAGCTATATCGTAATCCTGCATCTAAATCGAAGGTTGTACTGCCTACGTCACCATTAGCCAGAATGATATCTGTAGGGTCTTCAACTATGGCATCCCCGAAATCGAATTGTGTGTGATTTATTCCAAGACCAACCCCAAGGCTAAGCTGATGATCGCTTGCCAGCATTATGTCATGAGCATAAGCCAGTTTTGCGTTAACTGTAGTAACAAAGTTGGTTTTGTCGTAAACCAAATTGGTACCCACATTGGTGTTTTTGCCAAGTGGTGTGTGCATACTAACCAAACCTGTGGTAGGAGAACCTGCTACGCCAGTCCATTGATTTCGATAATTGACGTATCCCATTAAACCCTCGCCATAACCAGCGTTAGATGGGTTTATTAGAAATCGGTTTTCCTTGTAAAGACTGGACAGACGTGTTTGTTGGGCAATAGCGTTAAAGCTTTGGCCAATTAGTCCAATTAGAAAAAGGGTAACGTATATCTTTCTCATTCGAGTTGGATTTCGTGTTTTTTGCTTAATATTCTTATCTCAAAATTGTAACAGCTCCATCAAAACGATCTTCGCGGCCATCACACTCAATTACATAGTAGTAAGTTCCTTCTGGAAGCGGATCTTCATTGAATTCGCCCGTCCAATCGTTTTGGTAGGCATTTGAGGTGTAAACCTCTAATCCCCATCGGTTGTAAACTTTCAGTACGCAATCCGAATAACAGTCGATATTCCCAATGTAGAACCTTTCGTTATCACCATCTCCATTTGGAGTAAATAGGTTTACAGGTTTTAGATTGTAATCTGTGACAACCTCAATTGTCGTACTTATTGTACTTAAACACCCATTTAAATCGGTACCAGTTACAGTATAAGTAATACTCTCTTTAGGGTCAAAGCTAGTTGGCATGTCGCTGGTAGGATCATCTAGATATGTTGATGGTGACCAATCATAGAAATTTGCTCCTTCAACCCATAGCGGGACATTTTCTCCGAGGCTGATAGAAGTATCATTACTGATTGTTAATTCTGGCAGAAGCCAAGAGAAAACTAAAATTTGATTGGCACCCAAACAACCATGTTCGTCTGTGATTAAGACTTCGTACTGACCTGTGGTGTCAACCGTTATTGATTGAGTGGTTTCTCCTGTGCTCCATAAGGTTGGCGTACCGTTTGGATCTACAGTAAGAGTTACGTTTTCTCCTTCACAAAAGAGTAGTGGGCCATCTGCAGTAATTTCTGGAGTAGGAAGAGGCCAAACGTGTACAAAGTGCTGAACTGTATCTCTACAACCGTCTGTTGTATTCGCAACAAGAGTTACTAAAAAGCTATCGGCATCAAAATATTCGTGGAATGGATTTGTACCGAAACCTTCATTACCATCACCAAAATTCCATTGATAATTTGAAATGGTAGCACCCTTTGGGTCTGTTTCATTGGTAAAGCTATTGGTTTGTCCAAAGCATACTTCAGTAGCAGAAAAATCCGCTTCTGGTGAAGGGTAAACTTCTACTGTCTGAACGACTGTATCTGGACATCCAAAAGAAGTCAATCCAATTAGTTGAACGCTTGCAGAGCCAGCTGAACTAAATGGGAACGAAGGGTTCTCATCGGCAGATGTACCTTCAGAGCCGAATGTCCAAGCATACGTAATACTGCCAACTACATTTTGTGTTGTGTTTTGAAAAGCAACATCAGTATTCTGACAAGCATTATCAAACGTAAACCCAACAAAAGGGTAGGGTGCAATTGTCATTAATTGGAACGTATCAATTGTACAACCTTGATCAGAAATTACCTGCAATCCAACTTGATAATCACCATCAGCGGAAAATTGATTAGTAATCATTTGTCCAGTTGCATCATCAAATAATCCATTTCCATTGAGTTCCCAGTTGTAGTTGTCAACAGTTCCAGAACTTACCGTAGATGCTGCAGTTAGTTCCGTTTGGTCTCCGAGACAAACCTCGGAAACAGCAAATTCTACCGTTGGCATTGGATCAACCGTAACGTTTTCCGTGGTTGTAGATTGACAGCCTTGGTCACTTGTAATTTGAAGTCCTACCACGTAGCTACCAGCAGTAACAAAATCATGGGCAATTACACTTCCTGTGGCGTTATCATATAGTCCATCGTTATCAAGGTCCCATTCCCAAGATACGATTGAACCACCCGAAATTGTTGAAGCATCTGCAAGAGCAGAAACGGTGCCTTCACAAACATCAGTAGCAATAAAGTTTGCTGCAGGAACAGGGTTTACCGTAATTAACTGGTAAACGGCCTGAGCAGGATCCATATCAGTTATTATCTGCAAGCCAACGTTAAAAACACCGGGAGTGGCAAACTGATGTCCGATGCTTGGACCGAAAGCGTCATCGAATTGGCCATCAGCATCCAAGTCCCAATTCCAGTCGGTAATGGTTGCTCCCCCAGATACAATTGATGTGCTGGTGAATGTAGTCTGCGACCCCTCACAAACCGTGGTGGTTGTGTAGTCTACAGAGTCTATAGTTGCATGAGCCTGAAAGGCCAACAACGTGAGTAAAGAAAACAGGATTCTCATCTTATTCATCCTAGATTATGTCTTATTTAATAATGTCAAATCTTAATACTAATTGTTGCTCATTGCCAACAATTTTCAAGTAGTATAAACCATTAGAAAGACCATTTACGTCTAACTGTACTGTTTCAGTCACATCTATTCTAGCAATTTGCTTGGATAGAATAAGTTGACCAGAAGTGGATATTACTTCTAAAGTCAATTCAGTATTAACTGATTTGCTTGGCTGAATAAACAATTGGTTAGAAGCTGGATTTGGATACAATCCAAAGCTTAACATTTCGTTATCGCTAATTCCAATAGTTGTTGTAGAAACGAGTATTGTGATGTTCTCAGAACCACAAGCATTCGTCACAGTAAGTGTGACATTGTATTCGCCATCTTCATCATAAACATGAATAGGAGACATGTCAGTACGTGTTGAATCATCATCAAATTCCCACAAATATGTATCACCAAATGCTGATTGATTATCAAATGAAACGGCTGTTCCACTTATCGTGAAATTGAAGTCTGCAGTTGGTAGCATTTGAGTTGCAACTACAGCAACATCTTCGGCAAACGTACAACCGTTAACATCCATTATAGAAACAGAATAGATACCGTCTGAAAGTCCTATGTAATCTCCATTAGATTGAAGACTAGCACCGTCTAAGAAGTAGTTGTAAGAAGGCGTTCCACCAATTCCTGTTACATGAATCTCACCGCTGAAATCACCCTCACAATCAACCCCTACAATAGAGTCAAGTGTTAAACCCAGAAGTGGCGGTGCTGTTAATTCAATTGTATCAGAATCAATACAACCATTTGCGTCTTGAACCATTAATAAGTGGTTACCACCATTTAAGCCAGCTAGTATCGGATTCGCTTGGTAAGTGTTGCCTCCATTAGAAGAGTAGGTGTAACCAGGAGTTCCCCCATTAGCAGTAACGGTAGCGGTTCCGCTGTCCTCATTCGGACATGCTGGGTTAGCAAGAATAGTGGTTGTGATTTCTACAGAAGTAGATGGCTCACCGATTACGACATCAATGCTATCAGAACATCCGTTCAAATCCTGACCATAAAGCGTATAAGAACCAGCAGCGTAGCCAGCAAAGACACTTGCCGCATTGAAGTTTGAATTGTCATCAGAGTAGAGGTAAGTTGGAGTTCCGCCAGTTCCGATTAGCTCAACGATTCCAGAAGTAGAATCTAAGCAGGCGGCATCCGTTACATCAGCATCAAGAAGAAATACAGATGCTGGTTGTGAAATGATAACTCCTTCAGATGCAGTACATCCGTTGGCATCACTAACCACCATTAAATAATTCCCAGTCGAAACGTTAGCGAACAATCCACCGTTAGGAGCAAATGAACCACCACCATCGCTAGAGTATTCATAACCTGGTGTTCCACCATCAGCTATTACTTCGATTTCACCAGTTGCATCGCCAAAGCACGCTACAGGCACAGAACTGGTTTCGATGGTAAGCTGAGAAGGTTCAAATACAGTTTCGGTTAAATCGTCTAAGCATCCGTTGGCATCCATTACTGTAATGGTGTAAGTTCCAGCAGCAAGACCTTCAAATAACGCACTGCCTTGGAAACTAATACCATCACTAGAGTATTGATAAGGAGGTGTTCCAGATGCGGCAGCAACTTCAATTGAACCATTTGATTCTTGAAAGCAAATTGCATCGTTTACTGCAACTAAAGAAAGCTGTAGAATTCCAGGTTCCGTAAGTGTTACATGCAATGTGTCTGAACATCCATTTTCGTCAAGAACTCCAACGATATGCATACCAGCTGGTAAGCCAGTGAATAAACTGTCTGAACCGTAAGCACCGCCATTAACGTTGTATTCGTAGTCTAGCACTCCGCCAGTTCCTACAACGGCAATCTCTCCAGTGTTATCCCCATTACATAGTAAGTCTTCAGCATTTACAAAAGCGAGAACCAATGTATCTGGTTCCGTTAATGTGATAGTTGTGTCAAACACGCAAAGACTGGCGTCTGTAATTTGAATGGCGTGTATGCCAGCTTCTAAGCCTGAAAACATTCCAGTCATTTGCTGAGTTCCAGCATCAACGCTGTACATATAAGGTGATGTACCACCTGTTCCGTTTACATTTATTTCTCCTGTTGCTTCTCCGTTGCAAAGAATGTCTACTGTATCGTTTATATTAATTCCGAGCGTATCAGTTGGTTGGTCGATCGTTCCTGAAACGGTGAATTCGCAGCCATTAGCATCGAATGCAGTAATGTCATAAGTTCCTGCAGAAAGCCCACCAAACGTAACACTTGCTTGTGGAGTTCCTCCATCAATACTTAGTGTCCAAGGACTTGCCGCTGGTGGAATTGCAACTGCAACTAATTCTCCTGTTGCTTCTCCATAGCAGAGAACATCTGTAGGCGTAAGCGTAAAATCAGGAAGGTCGTAAATCTCGATTGTCTGAGCAGCTGAACTAATACAAAACTGGGGACTTGTAACAGAAAGCGTTACGTCATAAGTACCAAAAGTAGAGTAGATGTGAGATACATCGGTTAAGGTTGAGCTGTTACCGTCACCTAAATCCCAGTTATATGTTCCAGCGTCAGAAGTATTGACAAAATCTGCGTCTGTTCCCTCACAAACATCGCTGAAAGTGAAGCTTACAGCTGGAAGGTTGTTTATGGTAACAGACGCTGTATGCACATCAACACAAAGGTTATCGTTGGTAACGGTAAGAACTACTGTGTACGTACCATCATTAGCATACGTGTAGGTTGGGTTTGCATCTGTATTGGCAGGGCTTGCATCACCAAGATCCCAGCTGTAAGAAAGTACTCCATCTCCTGTGCTTAAGTTGGTAAATGTTGTAGCTGTTCCTTCACATTCTGTTGAGGCTGAGAACAATGCCGTTGGTGAATCATTAACCGTAATAGAATGAGTTGAAACATCCTCACATCCTTCATCGCTGGTAACTGTAAGTGTTACCGTGTAAGTACCATCTAAAGCGTATGTATGACTTGGACTTTCGTCTGTTGACGTATTACTATCTCCAAAATCCCAAGTATGGTTTAGGTTTCCTGCGTCAATACTTGAAGTGTTTGTAAATACCGTTGCGTTTCCTTCGCATGCTCCAGTAAAGGTGAAACCTGCTACTGGTACAGGTGTAACGTGTACTGTTTGAGTAGCTGTGTCAGAACAACCTTCAGCAGAAATAACTACTAATTCAACGTCAAACATTCCGGTATCGCCAAAGGCATGAATTGGGTCTACAAGACCGATAAAAGAACTTCCATCGTCCATATCCCATTCCCAAGAATCAATGGTGGTTGAAACATCAATAGTTGATTCATCTGTAAAGAAGGTAGACTCACCTTGGCAAGCAGCTGAATAACTGTAAACGGCAACAGGAGTAGCGTTAACGGTTACCGTAAAATCACAGGCAACTGAGTTTGTTCCATCTGTAGCAGTCCATTGCTGAGCAGTTGGTCCAAGTGGGAAAACACTTCCGCTTGTAAGACCAGAAACATCTGTTTGACTTATAGTAGAACTGCAATTATCAGTGGCAGTGGGCAAAACATAAGTAACTGTTGCACCGCTAGCATCCTCTGCACAAACTTCAATGTTTGCAGGGCAAGTAAGAACTGGGTCTTCATTGTCTTCTACTGTTACGGTTTCTGTACATGTAGAAACAAGTCCGTTAACATCTGTTACGGTAAGCTCTACTGTATTTGCACCGATGTTAGAACAGTTGAATGTTGTAATATCTAGCGTTAAAGAAGCCACACCACAGTTGTCATCCGAAGCGTTGTCAATATCTGCTGTGGTAACTGTTCCACTACCTGCACCATCAAGAACTAACGTGTGCGGTTGGCAAATGGCGGTTGGTGGGATATTGTCTACAACTACAATAGTTGTAGTGCATGAGTTGGTAAGGCCACCAGGATCTGTAGCAGATAGGGTGATGGATTGGGGCCCAACTTCTGCGCAAGTGAATGAAGCAGGTACGCTTGACAAGGTAAAGGTGCAGTTATCGGTAGAACCGTTATCAATATCTGCGGGATCAACCGTATGGTTTCCGGCTGCATCTAAAGCGAGCTCAACCATAGTTGGTGCATCAGGCACACAAGCCGCAACAGGGGCTTCATTATCTTCTACAGTAACAGTTGCCACACAGGCACTAGAGTTACCAAGTTTATCATAGGCCGTTAACGTTACGTCAACATCTCCCACATCTCCACAGCCAAATGCGGTTTGAGAAAGTTCCCAATGGTCAATGCCATCAGGGTCTGTTGTACCATTATCTAGCATTGGTCTCTGCAGAATATCTACAGAAAATTTTAGATCGGTACCTGCCCCTACGCTACTTATCCCTCCAGCATAAGGGTCTGAATTACTTCGTTGAATTTCATAAGACAAAACTCCAACACCCGAAACTTGGAATGTGTATTCATTGCCTGCTATAAGATTTACGGGTGAATCCCAAGGGCTCCCCATATCTATAGTCGAGGGGGATCCCGCAGCGGTAACCTCAACGTACCCAGTACTTAAATATGTTCCGCCATTACCTTGACCATCAAAAATTAAAACGTCAACGGTTGGATCTGCCGGGATTACAGCGAACGTAACTTCAATTTGATGTAAAAAACCGCTTACTGTTGGAGTAAATGACTGCCATATGTGATTGCCTGTAGTGGACCCATCCGCTATCAACACTTCCACTTCAGTTTGTGGTGTAAGTGGTGTGTCAAACACGTAATTACCTGTAGCATCTAATTGTACCGTAATATCTTGTACTGCTACATCACCTGTAGGATTTCCTAGTCCAGCGCAACTCATGGTTAAATCGAAGTTTCCAACATCACCCGCGAATCCATATACATAAACAAAGTATTGTTCGCCACAAACGGTTGGGATAGTCAATGTTGATGCTCGATTAGATGAACTCCCAGTGGAAGGTACCACGCATGCAGGGTCAATAGCTCCAGACTGATCATCATTACCCCCTTCGCAGCTTAATGCTCCGCAACTGCCAGACCAAACTGTTATTTTGGTATCGAAGTCTGTTGCTGGAGCATTACATGTTGTCAGAGTAACATCAGCGCCATCACCATAAAATGTGTACCACATACCGGCCTCCGTAGCACCAAGGATAGCGCAAGTACCAGGGTTGTCTGCTGCAGTTGCTGTTGTATTGTTTCCAGAAATAGTTTGGCCACACACTATTGGCGTTGCTGCCGCACATAAATCGTTAGCTGGCTGAGCGAAAGTTTTTTCCTGAGAAAAAAAACTGGCTGCAATAATTAGTAGAGTAAAAAGTCTTTTCATGAAACGAAATTCATAGGGTGTAAACCAGTATTGTAACGATGCAATTTAGTAAAAGGGAGGCGAATATTGCCTGGGCATAGATCAAGTTATTCATCTAGTCGATAAACGCCTTTTCAATAATTGAAGCTAACGAAGTAACCAGCGTGGTTCCTGATGTTGATAACATTGAGATTGTCAAAAATCAAGTACTGGCCCTTTATTCCCGTTAATACACCTTCTACGCTAAACACTTTTTCTAGCCGTTGGCTTTTTACTTTCTCAGGCGTATCTAAAGAAGGGAAATTCAGATTCCAGATTTTTTCATCTTTAGTTACATATTGCTGAAGTTCTTCGGTTAACCTAGATTTTGCCTCTTTCTTCATTTCTAGCAAGTCAGCTTCCAACACTTGGTTTTTAAGCATGCGCTGCCAGTTGGTTCTGTCGCTATAAAACTCTTTAAGAGCAACTTCAATTTCGCCAGACAACCTTCTATAAGGTACTTCGGCCAAAATGATTGCAGAAGATGCGCCTTGGTCAATCCAACGGGTAGGTATTTGGGTATCTCTAGTTATACCCACTTTTAAACCACTGCTTAACGCGAGGTACACGAAATGCGGCTGCACGTGGTGTCTCTTTTCCCATTCTGGATCGCGGCCTCCACCTAAATGACCTTCACACAATTCTGGTCTTATTATACACTCCGCATTATCTGGCGAGTTAGCGAAACACGGATAGCAGAACCCCTGTCCGAATGCTTTCTTGGTTCTCACATCACAGGAAACACAGTCTATCCTTCCGTCAAACTCAATGCTGATTTTCTGTCCGAGTAAATCGTTTACAAGGATTTCATCGTCTCCGAGTTTCAATCTGTACTTAATTGGTTCACCAAATTCGGTGTGCATCTTATGTAGGTTTCCTTGTGAGGTCATTTTGGTTGCATACTATTTATGAGTTGAACGGCATTTGCAACGCCATTTTCGTTTTGCATTAGCTGCCCAATATCCGAAGCTTTTTTCTGAATATGCTCAGCGGCATCCAACCATTTCATTTCGCCAGCAATTTCATGCGGTGTGGCAGTATCTTTAGTAAGAGGAATGGCGGCTACGCCTTGATTAAAAAGATGGCTGGCCCAATAGGTTTGGTCAAACCCATGAGGTATTACAACGGAAGGTTTTCCGGCCAGCAATGCAGCTTGTGTTGTGCCAGCACCACCATGATGTACGATTGAGGCACATCTTGGGAACATTAGATTATGCGGAGCTTGTTCTATCCTATATATGTTTGAATCCGACTCAATAGACAAGTTTTCCCAATTGGATTGAATGATGGCTCGTTTTCCTGAGAGTCTAGCGGCTTCAACCAACATTCTAGTAGAGTTTTCTAAATCATACTGCATACAAGAACCAAAAGTCATGTAAACAGGAGGCTCACCATTTGTGAGGAATGTTTCTAAGTCATCAGGTATTTGCCAATTAGAATTGTCTAACGGAAGGTTTAGAAAACCAGATACCTGAACGTTTGCTTTCCAATCAGCAGGGCGCGGAATAAGTACTTCGCTTGCCGCTACAATAGTCATTACATCAGAAGTGAAAACCTGTTTTTGCAGACTGCTTGGTTGAGAGATTCCTTCTCGCTTACGGATTTTCTTAGCGGTTTTGAACCATGCACGAGTGGAAATTATATCGCCAATTTTCCAAAGCATTGAGTTGACGAGTGGCCCTAAATCGTTCCCAATTGGAGAAACGTATTTAGACTGAACGACTAAAGGAGTTAGTATCAACGAAATACGTGAGCAATTGTGTTTTGCGCTGGCCATTTGTAACGTAACACAGGCCGCGTGTCCTATCACTAAGTCGTTTTCCTCACAAAGCTTTTCTGATGTCGAATACATCGCTTCTGTAAACGGCTCAAAGTAAATCTCTAAAAGCTTTGAGTATTCCGCAAATGAGCCTGGCTTGGTATTCAACCCGTAAGGGTTTAAGTCTTTACTAAGTTGTACTCCTTGGCTGGCGGAGACAAGTTCAATTCCGCTGATATCTGGTCTGGTTGAGTAGTCTTTTCCATCTACACTAGAATAGGCCAGAGTTACTTTGTGTCCTGCTTTCTTAAGTCCAATTGCTAAGGCAAGAAATGGCATAAAATCGCCATCGGTTCCCCAAGTTTGTAATCCGATTTTCATCGTTTAAAGTATTCAAACAAGGTTATGTTCGAAGCAATAAGTAAAAATCCATAAATGGAGTCTTCAATCGGAATGGTGAGGATTCTCATTCCTAGGTTTTCTTCATCGTTGTACCAAACAACAGGCTCTTCTAAACCTGTTCCCGTAAGAATTCCATTCACGATGAAAAACGGAACGAGAATAACCAGATAAGCGAAAACCAATTTGCTCCAGTAGGCTTTTTTCAACACCACCAAATGGAGGATAAGAAAGAGTAAGGTGAAAACAGCTGTGTATAAGGTGTAGGCTTTGTCTGAATATTTGAAAGCGAGAGCAACCAGCATGTAGGCAAGAATAGTTGTTCCGTAACGTGCGTATTTTCCTAGAATGTCTTGTTTAATGAAGTGATTCAAAACCTGGTATGTAAACACGCAGCAATAAGGGATACAGATGAAAAAAAGAATCTCCTCAATCGGCAGATTGTAAATCTGAATTCCGGTCAAGTACTTTTCGTTAAATCCCCAAACACCGATTGAAGTGAAGTAACTATCCCAAATCAGAAATAGCACGCCAGAAATCAGTAAGGCAGGAAATAGAGCCTTCCACTTTTTATAGAATTGCAGCTTGCTTTCAAAAGAAAATGCGAACGGCACTGCTACAGAAATCAGATTGATCAGGAGGTAAGTGTATTTCACGTCTTAGCAGGGGTCTTAAAGAACTTGCTTGGAACGAGTAACATTCCAAAGCACTCTCCATCTTCTTTCTCTTTGTGCTTGTGATGAGCAAAATGTGCGCGCGCCAAACCTTGAAAGTACCAGTGATTAATCTTATCTCTGGAGCCCCATCGATTATGGATAATTACCTCATGTACGCTAACGTATGCTATACCATAAAGTGCAATTCCAATACCGATATATAGCCTGTAATCGCACCCAGCCATTACGCCAGATTGCATGCTTAACCAACTTGGAATGGCGAAAATTAAGGCGAACCAATCATTTTTCTGAAAGAACTCCCCTTTGGGTTGATGGTGGTCTACATGTAGACTCCAAGCAAACGTGTGCATAACGTATTTGTGAGCAAACCAAGCAATAAATTCCATTGCCCAAAATGCAGCCACAACCCAAAGTATATTTATTGCAATTGACACTAGTTCGAAATCTACGGTATTTACTAACTCTTGATCAAACGCAAAGTAAAGAAGAGATATTCAAATTGGAGAAGACCTTTTCCAACATTCGATAGTGCAAAACTGTAGTGAAACGACAATTCAAGGTTCATTGTGCAAGGTACTTTTGACTAAACTTTTAAAATCCCTTCTTATGGCGTTAGCGGAAAAAGTAAACACAGTAGAAAACTTCATGAACGGTTTAAAAGACCGTAATCCAAATCAACCTGAGTTTCATCAGGCTGTTGAAGAAATAGTTGAAACTCTAATGCCTTATTATGAGGCTAACCCGGTTTACGAAAAACATAAAATTTTACAGAGGTTAACAGAACCAGATAGGGTTATTTCGTTTAGAGTTACTTGGGAAGATGATAAAGGAGAGGTTCAAGTAAATCGTGGCTATAGAATCCAATTCAATAACAGTATTGGGCCTTATAAAGGTGGACTTAGATTTCATCCATCGGTGAACGAAAGTGTGTTGAAATTTTTAGCATTCGAGCAAATTTTCAAGAATAGCCTTACTACTTTACCATTAGGAGGGGGAAAAGGAGGCTCAGACTTTGACCCGAAAGGAAAGTCTGACCGTGAGGTGATGCGCTTCTGTCAATCATTCATAAGCGAATTGTACAAACACGTTGGCGCAAATACAGATGTGCCCGCTGGCGATATTGGCGTTGGCGGTCGTGAAATTGGTTACATGTTTGGCCAAATCAAGCGTCTTACGGGTGAATTTACTGGCGTATTAACTGGTAAAGGAATGGCCTTTGGAGGAAGCAATATTAGGCCTGAGGCAACGGGTTATGGTTGTGTATACTTCATGCGGGAAATGTTAGCAGCTAATGGAGAATCACTAAAAGGTAAGCGCGCTATTATTTCTGGTTCTGGAAACGTAGCACAATTTACTGCTGAGAAACTTCTTGAATTTGGTGCTTCAGTTCATACTATGTCAGACTCATCCGGTACAATCTATGATGCTGATGGAATAGATTCGGAAAAGCTTGCATTTATTATGGAGCTCAAGAACATAAAACGAGGGCGTATTATTGAATACACCAAGCAATATCCGAATGCGCAATTTTTAAAGGGAGAAAACCCTTGGTCAATTCCTTGCGATGTCGCTTTTCCGAGTGCCACGCAAAATGAAATTGATGCTTCGGATGCAGCCTCGTTGTTGAAAAACGGATGTATTGCTGTGGCAGAAGGAGCGAACATGCCCAGCAATTTAGACGCAGTTCGTAGGTTTAGGGAGGCTGGAATTCTTTATGGACCGAGTAAAGCGGCAAACGCTGGTGGTGTTGCTGTTTCTGGTTTAGAAATGAGCCAGAATAGCATGAGATTAAAGTGGACCAGAAAAGAAACTGATGATAAGCTTCAAGAGATAATGAAGGAAATTCATGCGCAATGTGCCGAATATGGCAGAATTGATAACGGAGTTGCCGACTATGTTAAAGGCGCCAACATTGCAGGGTTTGTTAAAGTAGCAGATGCAATGCTCGGTTTTGGTTTACACTAAAAACCTCTTTAAACGCTGCTTTTAACTTAGATTGATTTTAGGTTACTTTTGCGCCCGAATTTTATAGTACATATGACAACAGAAAAAGAAAGACTGGGCTATGCCCTCGGATTAAACATTGCCAAAAACTTACAAGAAACTGGCTTTGAAGATTTTGATTACGGTTCCTTTGCAGCAGCCCTCAAAGATCATTACGCAAAAAACGAACTGAAATTATCGGTTCCTGAAGTGAATGAAACCTTGCAAAACGCAATGACAAAAATTCAAACAGAAAAACACGGTCCTCTTTTGGAAGAGGGACAAAAGTTTCTTGATGAAAATGCAAAACGGGATGAGGTTACCGTTACAGCTAGCGGCTTGCAGTACAGAGTGATGAACGCTGGAGATGGCAAATCACCGGAACCAACCGATGAGGTTACTACTCACTATCACGGAAAATTATTGGACGGAACCGTCTTTGATAGTTCGGTAGATCGAGACTCCCCAGCTACTTTCCCTGTAAATGGCGTTATTCAAGGATGGCAAGAAGCTTTGCCTATGATGAAGGAAGGTGATAAATGGGAATTATTCATTCCTTACGATTTGGCTTATGGTGAAAACGGAGCAGGAGGAAGTATTGCCCCGTTTGCCACGTTAATTTTTGAAGTTGAACTTATAAAAGTGAATTAATAATGAAGAAGATTACACTCTTTTTATCTGCCGTTGTTTTGGCTTCTGCCTGCAACACTCCTCAATCCTCAAAAGAAGTTCTTCTGACAGGGTTTTCAGATTCTGCAAGCTATGCCATTGGCACTTCAATTGGCTTGAATTTAGTTGGAGACTTTAAAGCTCAGGGCATTGATAGCTCAATGAACATGGACTTGGTTATTGCCGGCCTTTCTGATGCAATTACAGTTGAAGATTCTTCGAAATTGAACAAGGAGAAAGCACAAGAATTGGTAGCTCAATTTTTTGATAACCTGAATACAGAACGGGCAAATGATAACGCTTCTGAAGGTCAAGTGTTTCTTGCTGAGAATGGAACAAAACCAGGTGTAGTTACTACAGCTAGTGGGTTGCAATACATTGCCTTAAGCGAAGGAGAAGGAGCTAACCCAACTGTTGCAGATCAAGTACGAGTTCATTACACAGGTAAACTGTTAAACGGCACCGTTTTCGATAGCTCTATAGAAAGAAACGAGCCTGTTGATTTCTTCGTACGTAGCGTAATACCTGGTTGGACTGAGGCATTGCAGTTAATGAAGCCAGGAGCTTCGTATAAATTGTTTGTCCCAAGCAATTTAGGTTACGGTGATCAAGGAAACCCAAGAGGAGGAATTGGACCAAACGAAGTATTGGTTTTTGACGTTAAGTTGATTGATATTCTTCCTCCTCCAGCTAAGTAAGACTTCTTTTTAGCAACATATTTTCAATGAGCAAGGCCCTATTTAGGGCCTTGCTTGTATAACGAAGATGGAATAATGGGCAGCTAGCTAATTTCTGTGCCGTACTATTTTCAAAAGCAGTAATCATTCCAGCATGGAAAAAGAAAAATTCTGTGTCTTCCAATAGTTCTGCATGGTTCATCGACATTGGAGGTAAACCGAATCCACCTTCTATTGCCATTCCCGAATTTGTTTCGGGGGGTAGATTCTCACCAAACTTCAAATAAGCATTTTCAAGCATAATTCGGTTCAAACCTTGAGAAAATGAAATCCGTCTAAAAATCTGAAACTTCACTTTTTCTTCCAGCTGTTGGAATCTCTCAGTCTTAGGAAGAAGTGGAATTAATCTTCCTACGTGATATAAGATTAAATCTGTAGTAGGATAGTTTGGAGCAGAGTAGAAGGGAAGGCTTAAATGTTCGTCATTCTCTATTACCGAACAGATGTATTCTAATGTGTCCGAATCATATTCATCAAGTTCGTTTTCAGGAATATGTGTTAGGATTAAGCTCATCAAATTAGACAGAACACAAACATCAAACTCTATGTACATCTTCTCCCCAAAAAAGGTAGAATAGCACTTTATATTTTGGTATTTAACTAGCGGATTAAAAGCTTTTTTGTACGCAAGATTTGAGTGAGACTTGAGTTTATTTCTCAACCATTGTACTCGCTCTTTGGCCTCTTTTTTAGTTATAAAAACTAATGCGGTATCGTCAATATCGTCTGGTATTTGAAAATGCTTAAACCGATGCATAAACATCCCATTCGGAAAATGATGACTTGGCTTAGTCTGCCAAAAGTTGTAGGTGTCTAAACCGTTCTTGTTCCGAAAAATCGGATACGCATTTAGAGCGTCAGATATAATTGCATCCGTAATTCCCCTCTCCGTTTTAGTTAGGCCACCCTCAATTCCTTGAAGAATTTTAACTACAGAACAGGTAAAAAACAGATTGCCGTCTTCCCGTTTATACGGTAGAAATGGATGGTAACGCTGAGACGGGAAAACCCCTTTGGGGTAAATTGAATCTCCAGTAGATTGTAGCTCTTGAAGCCCAGTTAATACAGCTTCAACTGTCACGAGTTTTACTTAATGTAACGGAAATCGTGACCACTTTTAAGTTGAACCAGCATCTCATAAATCAACTTAATTACATTATCTATATCTTCTTTATGCACAGACTCTACAGTAGTATGCATGTACTTAAGTGGTAAGGAGATAAGTGCAGACGCAACCCCTTCGCCAGAATATGCAAAGGCATCGGTATCTGTTCCTGTGGCTCTAGATGCAGCCGCTCGTTGGAAAGGCACTTTCTTCTTCTCTGCCGTTTCCACAATCATATCCAACAGGTTATTCTGAACAGCAGGTCCGTAGGTCAACACTGGACCCTTACCAGCGGTAAGGTCTCCTTGTGTTTTCTTCTCGTACATGGGCGTCTGCGTATCGTGACAAACATCAGTAATAATGGCAACATCAGGCTTTATGCGTCTTGAAATCATCTCCGCACCACGCAAACCAATTTCTTCCTGCACCGCGTTAACGATATACAATCCGAAAGGAAGTTTTTTCTTCTTCTCCTTTAGCATTCTCGCTACTTCAGCAATCATAAAACCACCAATACGATTATCGAGGGCACGGCCCACAACGTAGCGGTCATTCAGAATAATCATTTCATCTTCAAATGTGATGACCGAACCAACATGAACTCCCTTTTCCAGAACTTCTGTGTCGCTGCTGCAACCTGTATCTATAAAAAGGTTGTTAAGGCTTGGAGCTTCTTCTTTTGCGGCATTCCGTACGTGAATAGCAGGCCATCCAAAAACACCCTTAACAACTCCTTTTTTTGTGTGGATGTTAACACGCATTGACGGAGCAATTTGATGGTCAGAACCACCATTTCTTCTAACGTAAATGAGTCCTTCTTTAGAAATGTAGTTAACAAACCAAGAAATCTCATCGGCATGCGCCTCAATAACAACTTTGTATTCCGCCTCAGGGTTAATAATGGCTACTGCAGACCCGTACACATCCGTGTAATAAGTGTCTGTATACGGTTTGATGTAATCTAACCACAGTTGTTGTCCAGAGGATTCAAATCCTGTTGGAGAAGCGTTATTGAGGTAAGTTTTGAGAAATTCTAAGCTTTTACTACGCATACGTTGTTCCTAGTTGTACTGATTTCGCGCAAATATATGATTCCACCGTGTTTTGTAGAATAATGACGTATCCAATTGTTAAACAAAAAAAGGCAGAACTTAAGTTCCGCTTTTTTATCCCTTTCGGCCAGTTTAGGGTTCTGTCGCATTAACTCAAATATCGTTCAAAATCTAAACTTTGGGAGCAAAACATGGTGCTAAAATTTGCAATCTAAGCACGGGGACATCATTGAGATTTCAAGATTTTATTCAAAAGAAAGTTAATGCGACAGAACCCGGAACTATAGAGAAAAAGATAATTATAGAATAAAATACCGGAAATTAAAAAGCACATGACAATACCTAAAACACCAAGACTATAAAAGGACAACTAACGTGCTACAACATTACCTAAAAATAGCCCTTCGGGTCGCTAAAGCTTATTTTTAGCTTAATCGTTACAGCCAATAAAAATATGGATCAACTAAATTTATTCGAAGAACCGAAGGCCCACAGTAAACCTGTTCAGATAAAGAACGGAGAACTCCCTTATGTCACTTTACATCGTAGTGTAAACTAGTGTATAGTTGTATTTTTGATATGTTCAACTACACATACAGTTAATCGCAACAAAATGAAACAATGCGCAAGTGCACTCCTTTTTCTATCGCTAAACATCAATTTAGCATGGTCTCAATGTCCCAATCCAATATACCTTGGTGATACATTAGGTTTTTACTCTAACCTTAATTGCGGCCCCGGTTTTACATTTGCTTCAATCACGGATAGCGACTTAGCCTTTGAGCTTGTTCCTGGCAACCCAACTAATGTTACTGCTTATATAGACGCTTTTCGAATAGACTCTATACAAGGTGTTCCAGCAGGATTAGTAATTACTACAGATGTGATTGGAACTGCAGACATTAATGGTCCGTATGGCTATTGGTATAATGGGGGGGTGGTGCCTAATCAGTCTCCAACTATTGGTTGTTTAGATTTTACTGGTGATGCGAATCTAATTGCTTCTTTATCAACTGGAGGACCCAATAATGATGGAGTTTACCCTCTAATTGTCAACTTGGATAGGAGGATCGCTGAGACCAGTCCTAATCTATCCTCTATCATTCCCGATGGGTCTTGGTTTTCTGGTATGCCTGAAGGTCTTGGTGGAGGCATAATGCTGTTTGAAGTCTCGTTATATGTTGGGGTTTCGGTAGGCGGTGTAACCTCATCAACTATAGTTTCTGGCCCTTCGTGTGTGTTAGGTTCTGCGGAAATTACACTTAGCGGAGCTTCATTGCCAATAACTTATTCACTTGATAATAGTAATCCAATTACCACACCTGCCAACGTCATTTCACTAGCAAACCTAGATATTGGAGCGCATACTGTAAGTGGTTTAGATAATGTTGGCTGTGTTTTTGTAGAAGATTTTCAAATTGATGGTATTATACCTTACCAACAAGAATCTTTGTGCTTGGTTACCGTTGATTCTGTTAGTGGTGAAAACCTTGTTGTTTGGGAAAAAACGTTAAGTGTTTTTAGTGAAGGATTCAAAATTCACAAACAAAATAACATCACTAGTCAGTATGATAGCATTGGCTGGGTAAGCATAGATAGTTTAAGCACGTTTCAAGACGTTGGTAGTAACCCACAACAAGGAAGTGATAGATATAAAATTAGTGTTGTAGATGAATGTGGTGCGGAAAGTAATATCAGTTTCGCCCACCGAACAATTCACCTATCAGCTAATCAAGGAATTAACGGAGAAGTCAATCTAAGTTGGAATGCATACGAGGGATTCAGCTATTCGAATTTCGAAATTTACCGAAGCAATAATGGAAACCCATACGTGCTTATTAATAATGTTGCCAATAACAATTTTGCTTACACCGATTTAACGCCTCCAAATGGGGTGAATTATTACAGGGTGGGTGTTGTAAACCCAAGCGGTTGTAATCCAACCAGAAGTGTTCTTAGGTCATACTCCAACGTGATTGATGATACGGGAAACCCAGTTTCAGTTAGTGAAGAACATAGCCATTCGGAGCGTCTACTGGTTTACCCTAACCCTAGCAAAGGATTGTTTCAAGTGGAAGGTGAAGGAACGTTAACCGTATTCAACGCGATAGGTCAAAACTTAATTAGAAAAGACATATTGGGTTCGTTTACTGTTGATCTTGGGATGTACCCTAACGGTATTTACACTGTCCAGTTGCAAAGCGCAAAGTCTCTTAGCTCTATAAAGCTTATCAAGGAATAGACCCCCGCTGGCGCAAGTGTTCCGTAGGTAAACTCTGAATGGTCCTTGATACAAGCAGTTTGTAACTGAATTCCCTTCGGTTATCGTTTCGTAATTTGAAATCCAAAGTGTACCAATTGTGGCGGTCTATTCAAGAAAGGAAACTTGAATAGGAAGAGTTAAAAGATGATGTGCGATGTGTTTTGATGTTGAGGCAGGGTATAAAAGAAAAATACAAGATGGGATTCGTACAGGCGGACCTGCGAAGGATATAAACGTCCTCATAGACAATTACAATGAGCGGTTTGAACCTATTTTTCCAATGCCGCATGTCCATCATCACGTCAGTGCTTTTGCACACCCAGAAATAGGTATTGTCCATTTAGAAGCAGGTAAGTTGGTAATGGAGCCTATGGTTTGGGGCTTAATCCCAAAATGGACAAAAGACAAGGAAAGCTCCCGTAAAATATGGAACATGACGGGCAACGCACGTTCTGAAACCATGTTTGAGAAACCGTCATTTAAAGCATCTGCCAGAAACAACAGGGGCGTGGTTGTGCTAGATTCATTCTACGAGCATCATCACTTTAGTGGCAATGCGTATCCTTTCAATGTTAAACGTAAAAATGGCGGTGCCTTGGTTGTTGCCGTTTTATGGTCAGAATGGACAGATAAGGAAGTAGGAGAGGTGGTTCGTTCTTTCAGTATTGTTACCACCGAAGGAAACGAGATGATGTCTGTCATTCATAACAACCCCAAAAAGAAGGAACCTCGAATGCCCGTTATATTAGAAGACGCGGCTATTAATGTGTGGCTAGGCACTGAAAAAACGGATGACATGCATCTTTCTTTATTGCCTCTGTGTAAGCCTCTGCCAAAAGATTCGCTGCAAGCGCATGCTGTTCGGCCATTACGTGGAAAAAGAGCCTTAGGAAACGTCCCAGAAGCAATTGAAGCCTTTGAATACCCAGAACTTGGTTTTGATACCGAGTTAAATGAGGTTCTCCACTGATATATCGGTTTTTAAAGTATTACCATCATGGCCAGCCATGAAAATAGGTTGGGTAAGACGATTGATTATTATTGTGACTGTGTAAGGCTAATCATACCGTTTGTTTTACCCATGTTTAACCTATAAAGAAAAACCCCTTGCAAACGCTTGGTTTACAAGGGGTTAAGAATAAAATGGTGACTCGACTGGGGCTCGAACCCAGGACCCTCTCCTTAAAAGGGAGATGCTCTACCAGCTGAGCTATCGAATCGGTTGCTTTTTCTTTAGCGGTCGCAAATATATATTCTTGCTCTTTGAATTCCAACCTTCAAATCATACTTTTTTCAAAGCTCTGAAAGCCTTGTCTGATAAGGGTTCCGGCTACTTATCAACCTTAATTGAGTGTCCCATTTTGTCTCTCTTGGTCTGTAAATAAAAGCGATTATGCTCATTAGCGGTGATTTCGATGCTAATTGTGTCAACTATCTCTAAACCATACCCAATAAGACCTGTTCGCTTTTTGGGATTATTACTCATCAATTTCATTTTAGAAACGCCTAAGTCTCTTAGAATTTGAGCTCCAATACCGTAGTCTCGTTCATCCATGTCAAAACCCAATGCTAAGTTGGCCTCAACCGTGTCCATTCCTTGTTCTTGAAGTTGGTAGGCTTTGAGTTTATTTAAAAGTCCAATTCCACGGCCTTCTTGATTCATATAAACCACAACGCCTTTTCCGGCTTCCTCAACCATTTCCATTGCGGCATGTAGCTGTCCACCACAATCACATCGGCATGAACCAAAAATGTCTCCAGTCACACAAGATGAGTGAACTCTAACAAGGATTTCTTCATCCTCGTCCCAAGTG
The DNA here is from genome assembly GCA_047614525.1 of Bacteroidia bacterium. Classification (GTDB taxonomy): domain Bacteria; phylum Bacteroidota; class Bacteroidia; order UBA10329; family UBA10329; genus UBA10329. Next base: position 22,686 of record JBLHEU010000005.1, read on the forward strand.
CCTTTTACTAAGGCTAAGTGGGTTTGGTCATTGGTAGTTTGGTTAAATGCAACCAATTTAAAATTGCCCCATTCTGTTGGCATGTCAACACCAATTTGGCGCTCTATAAGAGATTCATGCTTTATTCGGTATTCAATGAGGTCTTTTATTGAAACGAGTTTTAACTCGAATTTTTCTGCAATATCAACTAGCTGAGGTAATCGAGCCATAGAACCATCTTCGTTCATAATCTCAACAATTACACCAGCTGGTTCAAATCCTGCCAATCGGGCAAGGTCAATTGCAGCCTCAGTATGCCCAGCCCTTCTTAATACGCCCCCTTTCTTAGCTTTTAGCGGAAAGATGTGCCCCGGTTTCCCGAGTTCCTCAGGCTTGATGTCTGGATCAATAAGTGCCTTTACGGTTTTGGCTCTATCACTAGCAGAAATACCTGTCGTACAGCCATGTCCGATTAAATCAACAGAAACGGTAAACGGTGTCTCGTATGCAGCATTGTTGTTTTGAACCATAAGTTCAAGTCCCAACTCAACACATTTGTCTTCCACCAACGGTGCGCAAATAAGGCCTCTTCCGTGGGTAGCCATGAAATTGATCATCTCAGGAGTAACAGACCTTGCAGCTGCTACAAAATCGCCTTCGTTCTCACGATCTTCATCATCAACAACAATGATGATTTTCCCGTCTTTAATATCCTGAATTGCCGACTCTATGGTGTCCAGTTTTATATCTGCTTTACTCATATTCGAAATTTTGTGCAAAAGTACTCAATAGCTAACGCTTCAGAATGTCAACTGTTCAAGTACAATTTCCCATTGTTGATAATAGCAATTGGCAAACCTTTTAAATCCTTATCCAAGAGGGGGGTGTTCTTGGATTTACTCTTAACAATTTCAGCAGTATAATTCCAAATTAAGTTTGGCGCAAATACAGTTAGTTCAGCTGTATTCCCTTCATTAATTGATGGGTTGTTAAGCCCAAGAATTCTACGTGGTTGTAACGTTAATTTCTCAACGATTTGTTCTAATGATAATTTACTGCCTAGCGCTTCCAGCGAAGCTGAAAAAGCAGTTTCCAACGCAATTATCCCTGCTTCTGCCTTACTGAATTCTGAAAACTTTGCTTCTTGCTCTTGCGGCTCATGGTCAGATATGATAGCATCAATAGTCCCATCTACCAGACCCTCAATTAGAGACTGAATATGCTCTGGGCTTCTAAACGGGGGAGATGTCTTGAAATTAGAATCAAAATCGGCAGCATCTTCATCTTTCAAAATGAGGTGATGTGCAGGTACACTAGCTGTTACTTTAAGCCCTTTTGCTTTTGCACTCCTAATAAGTTCAACCGAACCTTGGGTTGTTATATGCGAAAAATGAACCGTAACATCTGAGTATTCGGCTAAATACAAGTCTCGTGCAACTGCAACTTCTTCTGCCAGCGCAGGAATTCCCTTAAGGCCTACACGCGTGTTTACAGCACCTTCATGCATCTGACCGCCATTAGCCAATTGACTGTCTTGGCAGAAACTATATAATCTCAGATTTAAATTCTTGGCATATTGAAAAGCTATATTTTGGAGTTTAGCGTTTTCAATCGTGTGTTTGCCGTTGCTTACTGCAACCGCTCCAGAGGATTGCATGTCAAACAGCTCGGCTAATTCTTCTCCAGCCAAACCTTTTGTAAGCGCAGCTATAGGAAGAGCATCAACCACATGCTGATTGGATCTATTTAAGACATACTCAATGGCAGATTTGCTGTCTACCGCTGGCTGTGTTTCTGGCGATATGGCAACCTTAGTGAAACCACCCTGAGCGGCAGCATTCAATCCAGACAAGATGTCTTCTTTGTATTCTCTTCCAGGGTCTCCGAAAGTGGCGTACATATCAACCCAACCGGTTGAAACATGAAGGTCATCACCTTCTATAATCTCATTAGCGTTAGAACCATCCAAGTCTTTTCCGATACTGGTGATAATTCCGTTTTCAATCAGAATATCCAGCGTTTTACCGTTATGAATTGAAGTTGAATCAACGATTTTAACCGAACGTAGAAGTATATGCATGTCTATAGGATCCGTATTAAAATGATTTCAAATAATAAACAGATGAGCACAATGAGTAAAAACCATCGCCAAAGTTGCTTGCCGTTTTGCAATTCTTGAACACGATTTGAAATTGACTCGGATTTTCCTTCAATAAGTTCAAGGTTGAGAACTCCGGCAGTTTTTGCCGCTTCTGTAAATTCGCTTGGTGTTAGAAAAGTCATGTCACTTTCCGAACGATTATAGTTGAAACTAAGTGGCTGAAGCGTGTCTCCTTTCTGGGAGGCCAGAAGAAAATGCCCATGTTTCTTAACCTGATCGTAAACCATAATTCCAGTACCGGTTGAACGTGACACTCGTTCAGGCATAAAAGAATTATCTCCTTTTAGATTTTCCACTTCTAGAATGTCATCATTTTCAAGCCTGTATTTGGTTTCAATCAATTGGTTAGAACCAATTATCTCATCACTTGTCCCGCTAGAAACACTGTTTACCGCCATATTGTAAAGTGCAGGAACAAACAACGCATGTCGATGAAAATTAGACCACTTGTCTCTAAGAAGTGAAGCTAAAACATACGCCTTGCCGTTCCCTTTTCGGTAAGCAGTTAAAATGGGCTGGCCATTGGCTAATGTCAACAAACGCTCAGACGAAGCTGAATTACGAAAGGCAGTTGTAAAATGCTTTTTCGTGCTTGGAAGATCAACTCGTTCCTGCCATTCAGTAAAGACATTTTTAAATATATCGCTCTGAAGATTCACGCCTTCAATCTTCATGTCTGCGCTATCTAATGCCGCCAATTGTTCTGCACCAACCGCCAATAAGAGTTCATTTAGAGAAGCTCGGTCTTTTGATTCCGATGGTAGGATAAAAAGACCTCCTCCATCCTTAACGTAATTCATTAATTCTTGAATCATCCCCGAAGAAAACCTTGGAACTTCATTGCAAACTAATAAGTCAATTGTACTTAGTAGAGAGTAATCAAGTTCACCATCAGAAATTTCTATCAGGTTGAAATTCCCTTCTGAATTAAAAAGGTTTGAAATATGGTTTGGAGCGGAATTTCCGTTGATGCTTAAAATGTTAACCGTACTGGTTAAGTTGTAAGACAGATGATACTTATCGTCATAGGTAATAGGGAAGTCTTGCAACGAAATCTCTGCAAACTGGAGACCGCTTTCGGCATTTGTAAAGCCAAGCGTAATTTCTTCAAAACTAGATGCAGAAACATTGGTAGTTCCAACCGCTCTTTGTACGCCATTTAAAGTAAGCTTCACACTAATATTCTCAACATTTTCTTGCCCTGAATTACGTACTCTAACTTTTAATTCATCCGGTTGTAAAGGAAGTCTAGAAGGTGATTCGAACCAGCAGCTATCGATATAGATATTTCCATTAATGTTAGCTTCTGATGGAATCATGTAAATTCTTAATAAAGAGTCTTTTATGATAGACTGAGGTGTTGATGTCGATTTCTGAAAATCCGATAGATAGTAAAGACTCAAAGCTGATTTAGAATCTGAAATTCCAGATGCCCTAGACACTACATTGTCGAATGTTCTGAGTTGCGGAGACGTCTGCACGGCTGATACCTCGTTTTTAAATTCTTCGAAAGAAAGATTCCTGAAATGACGCGGATTAAAGTCGTTGGTTAACAGGCGAATTTCAGAACCGTTTTTGTAAACTGAAGCTACCTCAATTGCCTTTGCTTTAGCTTCTTCAAGCAGGTTGCCCTTTTCGCCTTCGGCATTCATGCTGAAGGAATTATCTATATAAACGACAACCGAGTTAGAATCTGCAGAAGTTTGTGTTTCTCCGCTAGGTATAAATGGTCTAGCAAAAGCCATGACCAAAAATGCAATGGCCAAAATTCTGGAAAGGAGAATTAGAAGATTCTTAAGCTGGTTTCTGCTTTTAGTCTCAACTTCAACATCCTTCAAAAATCGAATATCCGAGAAGTAGACAGTCTTAAACCGTCTAAAATTGAATAAATGAATAATGATGGGTACTGAAATTGCAGCAAGTGCAAAAAGGAACTCGGGATAGGCGAAACTCATTAAAGCGCAAAGTTAGGTTTATATCCGTTTCGTATTCAACGAATTTTTAAGTTGGGTATTCCATTCGAACATGATAGATATTCAGAAGCTTCTTTTTGAAGATAGCCCTAACATCAGATATGTCTCGGAGCGTGATGTCCGCACTGTCAAATTGACCTTCTTTTAACTGATAATCAATGATACTATCTACTAATTTACTTACAGATTCTGTTGTGTACTCTTGCAAACTACGTGAAGCTGCCTCCACACTATCCGCCATCATTAATACGGCCATTTCTTTGGTAAACGGCTTAGGTCCAGGATAACTAAAATGGTTTTTGTCGAGTTCGCCTTCAGGAAAATTGCTCAAATAAGAGCGATAGAAATACTGAACTGTTGATGTGCCGTGATGCGTTCTGATGAAATCAATTAGCTGCTCAGGAAGCTTATTCTTTTTAGCCAATTCAATTCCCTTAAGCACATGATTGATGATGATATTGGCACTTTCTTCAAAGGATAAATCATCATGCGGATTTACTCCAGTTACTTGATTTTCTATGTAGTACATCGGAGCACTTAGCTTGCCAATGTCATGGTACAAAGCACCCGTTCTTACTAAGAGTGCGTTACCACCAATCTCATAAATTGCAGTTTCGGCAAGGCTAGCTACTTGTAAAGAATGCTGAAAAGTACCCGGTGCTTCAGTGGCCATTTGCCTTAGCAGCTTATGGTTTGTATTGTTTAATTCCAGAAGGGTAACGTCAGAAATAAAGCCAAAAATTTTCTCAAATAAATAAATAATCGGGTAGGCGAGAAGTGTAAGTCCAACGCTTCCGGCAAACCAGATAAACATGGTAACATCAATGTTCTGAATTTCACCTTCTTGCATCACTGCAATACTGAAATAGCTAGCGCAATAGGTTACAAAAACAATCAGCATAGAGAAGAACAGCTGAGAACGGTTTTGAAGGCTTAGTAACGAGAAGATTGCAATGATGCCAGCAATCAATTCCAGGAACATAAACTCAAAGCCGTTTGGTGCTTCAAACCCAACAATAATTAAGGTTACGATATGTGCAAAGAGCGCAATTCTACTATCGAAAAAGCTTCTCACAATTACTGGTAGAAGACAAAAAGGCACCAAATACAGATTGATTGTTTCTATGCGCTGAACAATACTTGAAGTTGCGATTGCACATAAAATTAACATGAGTAGGAAAGTGATTTTCCAATTGTTTTGAGCTAAGTCGGAGCGATACTTTATCAAGAAAATGTAGAACATAAGCAGCACAATTGCTACCATAATAACTTGGCCTAGAAGAATTAGATATGAGCTTTCTGAAGAGCCTAATTTAGCTTGCGATTCTTTTCGTAAGGATTCAAGAACTAGCAGATTCTCACTATCAACCATATCACCACGACTAATGATTTTCAGCCCTTTTGGAATCATACCTCTCGTAGCCGAAACTGAGTTCAAATCATCTGCTAGAAAGCGTTCTGTTGTTCCTTTGTCGTAGACCACATTCTGAACTAAAACCTCTGAAAGAACAGAAATCAATAAATCTCTGTTTTTGCCCTTTTTAGTTGCTACTTCACTTTGAATTTTGGTGTAAGCAGATTGTACCGAAAAGAAGTGTGCAAGACTTACTTCGGAGGCTGTATTGCCAGAAAGAAGAAATACTTGTTTGTTCTTATTTACAGCATCTAATTCATCAGAGTTTCTGAGAATTCCTTTCTGGTAAACAGACTTTAAAGCAGATTGTCCATCGTCTAAGAGGTCATTGAAATTTTTAAGCGAGTGCTTTTTAGTGGTGTCAGGTGCTAAATCTGAGTAAAGCCGTTTTTGAAATGCTGAGAATACTTGACTTTCAACATTACCATCTAACCTTAAATAAACCTTTGCATTGTCGGTAATCTGAGCAATTTCAAGCCCTAACTCTTCTTTGGGCTTTTCAATTGCAAAATCGAATGGAGCAACTAGGTCTTCATGGCCCCATGGTCGCCCTTTTTGATACTCGTATTTGAACTTACCTTCTTTGGGAAGCATAAGCACAATCAATATTCCTGCAGCAACGAAAAGTAAAATTCGTTGAACACGTTCGTGATTGTTCCGAAGGGTGGAGAAAATATTGCTCATTTCTGAGCCACTAATCTAAGCCAATTATTGCGGTTGAAATAGGGGAGACATTTGTCATTTCTCTTGCGGCATAAATCACTACTTTCGCACGAAATTGAACTTAGTTACTGATTCTTCGGTTAATCAATTACACAATCCCGAATGTTGTCAGTATCGGATTACTCAGTAAAGAAAACGTTAAAATGAAAGAAGTATATATCGTATCGGCAGTACGAACGCCACTGGGAAGTTTCAATGGAAAGCTTTCTTCTGTGCCAGCGCCAAAATTGGGTGCAAGTGCAATTAAGGGAGCAATTGAAGCAGCTGGCGTTAGCGCAGATGTCGTTCAAGAAGTGTTTATGGGAAATGTTCTTTCTGCTGGAGTTGGTCAAGCACCAGCTCGTCAGGCCGCAATGTTTGCTGGAGTTCCTAATACAGTTCCTGCAACAACAATAAACAAGGTTTGTGCTTCTGGAATGAAAGCGATTATGCTCGGTGCACAGAGCATCATGCTTGGAGATAACGATGTTGTTGTTGCTGGAGGAATGGAGAACATGAGCTTAGTTCCTCATTATTTACCAGGTTCAAGACTTGGCAAGAAGTACGGAAATATTACTATGTTAGATGGTTTGGCGTTTGACGGTCTTACGGATGTTTACAATAACTACCCGATGGGAAATGCGGCTGAACTTTGTGCAACAGAATGCAAAATCAGCAGAGAGGAGCAAGATGCTTACGCAGTTGAAAGCTATACGCGCTCTGCTAAAGCTTGGGAAGCTGGCGCTTTTAAAGGCGAAGTTGTTCCGGTTGAAGTTCCTCAGAGAAGAGGAGATGCTTTAGTGGTTGATACAGATGAAGAGTTCTCCAACGTGAAAATGGAGAAAATTCCAGCTTTGCGCCCAGCTTTTTCTAAAGACGGCACAGTTACAGCGGCCAACGCTTCTACAATGAATGATGGTGCTGCGGCTGTTGTGCTTATGAGCAAAGAGAAAGCGGAAGAATTGGGTGTAACTCCAATTGCAAAGATTGTTTCGTTTGCAGACGCGGCTCATGCGCCAGAATGGTTTACAACAGCTCCTTCTAAAGCAATTCCAAAAGCGTTGGATAAAGCTGGCTGGTCTGTAGGTGATATTGATTTGTTTGAGATTAACGAAGCATTTTCAGTTGTGGCGCTGGCAAACAATCAGAAACTTGGTTTAGATGCCAGTAAAGTGAACGTAAACGGTGGGGCTGTTTCGTTAGGTCATCCACTTGGATGTTCTGGGGCAAGAATCATCGTTACTCTAATTCACGCACTTAAAAGCCGTGGATTGAAGAAGGGAGCTGCAGGAATTTGCAACGGTGGTGGCGGTGCAAGTGCATTTACATTAGAAGTAATTTAACTTAGCTGGATGCCCAAATACGGTATCTGTAACCTGAGTGTTATCCCGTGCAGGGAGGAACCGTCTGACAAAAGTCAGATGGTTACTCAATTGCTTTTCGGAGAGAGCTTTGAAATACTCTCTACTCGCAAGCAATGGCGCAAGATTCGTAACGGATTAGACGGTTACGAAAGCTGGATTGACGAGAAGCAATTTGTTGAGATTGATCAGAATGCGTTCGAAGCGTTGAATAAGAAACTTTCTGTTTGTGCTTCAGATTTAGTTCAATTAGTTAAGCACGAACAATCAGGTTCTATGATTCCGGTTTTGGCCGGAAGCTCGTTACCGAACTATCATCAAGGTCATATAGCCTTTGGCGAAGAGTCTTACGAGTTTGATGGTGAGATAAACCATCCAGACCCAGACGAAGCCAGAAAGCAATTGGTTGAATTTGCCATGGTTTTTAGAAATGCTCCGTACTTATGGGGCGGTCGTTCACCCTTTGGTATCGATTGTTCTGGTTTGACACAAGTGCTGTACAAAATGGTTGGTATTCCGCTTCAGCGAGATGCTTATCAGCAAGCAGAAGAAGGCTACACCTTAAGTTTTGTTGAAGAAGCGGAACTCGGAGATTTAGCCTTTTTTGATAATGATGAAGGCCAAATTATTCATGTAGGAATGATGGTGGGCGAAAACGCAATTATTCATGCCGCAGGCAAAACGCGTATCGACAAACTTGATCATCAAGGCATCTTCAATGTCGATTCTGGAAAGTACACGCACAAGCTACGCTTGATTCGTAGAGTGCTTGACTAACCCAATCCTTTTTGTCTTTCTACTCCAAAGATTTCAAGTTACTTGCAGTTGATGCAAAGGATACTTTTTACAATCGTTTCATTACTGATTGCTTTCAATGGTTTCGTGGCCAATGGTCAATCAATCAAGCATGATATCGATTGGAAAAGCACCACAGTCTATCAGATTTATCCAAGATCATTCTTGTTCCATAGATAAGATCTTCTTAGATAGTACGCGGCTAACCAAAAAACTAAGAATGATAGGAATATTCCCGCATGAAACCCATCACCAACTAGAACCATGTCCAGGAAAGAAAGAATAGGAAGGAGCATCGCTATTCCAATTTGTTGAAGCTAAAGTCCATAATAATACTTTAGACGGGGACTTCACCTTAAGAATAAGCCTGATCGTATCGTCTTCTAAATCATTACTTCCGACATATTTTCATTTGCACGAAGAATAAGTAATGATTTTCTATTGGCTTAGTGACCAATTAAATACAACTACCTTTGCGGCCTTAAATAGAAATGGCCGTTATAACTGATTGCTGTTTCACAACAATCATATGATATGTCATTTAAAGAACTCGGGCTATCCCAAGCCCTGCTTAACGCAATTGAGCAAAAAGGATACGAGAAACCTTCTCCAATTCAAGAAAAATGTATTCCAATAGTATTGGAAGGCAAAGACGTGCTAGCTTCAGCACAAACAGGAACAGGTAAAACAGCTGGTTTTGCATTGCCACTGCTTCAAATTTTGGCTCGGCAACCACAAAAACACAATAGACCAGTAAGAGCCTTGATTCTTACGCCTACAAGAGAATTAGCCGCGCAGGTATTAGCAGATGTAAACGATTTTGGTCGTTCTGTTTCTCTACGTTCTGCCGTAATATTTGGTGGAGTTAGTCAAGTGCCGCAGGTAAAATCCTTGAGACAAGGAGTTGATGTGTTGGTAGCTACACCAGGACGATTGCTTGACCTTGTAGATCAGCGATTACTATCTCTCAGTAATGTGGAAATATTGGTGCTGGACGAAGCTGACCGTATGCTTGATATGGGCTTTCTGAGAGACATTAAGCGAGTTATAGCATTACTACCAAGTAAAAGACAAAACCTTTTGTTTTCGGCTACATTCTCCAAGGATATTCGCAAACTGGCTGAGAGCTTTCTTCGAAATCCAGTATCGGTTTCAGCTACTCCGGCTAACACTACAGTTGAGAAAATTGTACAACGCACTATTCGGGTTGATAAGGCGAGAAAAACATCGCTTACCATTAAGCTGATATCAGAAGGTAACTGGCAACAGGTTTTAATTTTTACTCGAACTAAACACGGAGCAAACAGATTAAGTGAAAAGCTAGATAGAGCTAAAATTTCTTCAGCTGCCATTCACGGAAACAAAACACAGAATGCCAGAACTAAGGCATTGGCTGGTTTTAAGAATGGAAGTGTCCGAGTACTTGTAGCTACAGATATTGCTGCACGTGGATTAGATATCCCTCTTCTTCCGCATGTTCTGAATTATGAATTGCCAAATATCCCTGAAGATTACGTTCACCGAATTGGTAGAACGGGTAGAGCAGGAGCAAGTGGAGAAGCCATCTCTCTAGTTGGTGGCGATGAGGTTGATTATGTAAAAGGCATTGAGAAACTATTGGGTGAGAAACTCTCTAGAGACATCATTCCAGGTTATGAACCATTAGACCCTGAAACTGCACCAGAAAAGAAGCAGCAAGGTCAGCGACCACCACGTAAGCCAAATCCTAACGGAAACCAACGCAATAAGAACAGCGGTGGTGGGGGCGGTAACAATAACAAGTGGCGAGGAGGAAGACGTTAAATCTCTGTTCAGTTTAGCTGATTCTATTTTTCGTTGTTATTTCCAATCAATCTGCTTTTAAGGATTGGTTCTTGAGCGTCAAATATCCGGAGTAGGGATGAACCTCTTGTTAACGATTTCAATAAACGTCCGTTTTCATGGCGTTTATTTTTTTTTTTATTTAGTGATTTTATAATTCTTATATCCC
>JBLHEU010000006.1:0-32293 GCA_047614525.1 Bacteroidia bacterium
AAGAATCGCAACCAGCAAGCAAGCCAACCCCAAATAGAAGCACAGCAATATAATTAAGTAGATTTCTCAAACGAATGCTCTTTTTAGAGGTTTTCTTCCGAGTCCCAGTTTCTACAATCGCAAAATAAGAATAAGAAGACCTCATTGTACAAGAATTGCTTAATTGCTAGTTGCGAGTTACTCGTAAGGGGATTCACATTTAAAAGCTCGAGGTATTCTAAAGGATATTTAGTACCCCAAAATTTTAAGCATACTCTCATAATCTTGTTCTTCTGAGAAAACAGAAGTCTTTAACTCTCCAGATTCATCTTTAGAGATTAAGATTTGCTTGGGCGATGGAATAAGACAATGCTGTATTCCACCATAGCCACCAAGCTCGTTCTGATAAGCGCCAGTGTTGAAGAATCCTATGTAAAGAGGTTTGTCTTTGTGAAACTGGGGCAGGTAGATGTTATTTACGTGGGCCTCAACATTGTAGTAGTCTTGACTGTCACAGGTTAAGCCACCAAGGTTAACACCTTCATATGGTTCGCTCCAATTGTTAATTGCAAGCATAATAAATCGCTTGTTAATGGCCCAGCTGTCTGGCAATGTTGTTATGAATGAACTATCAATCATGTTCCAGCACTCTACATCATTTTGCTTTTTCTGGTCTATCACGGAGTAAATAGTTGCACCACTTTCTGCCACGGTATAACTTCCAAATTCTGTCAGAATATTAGGCTCCTGAACACCTTCTTGTTCGCAGTGCTCTTTAATATGTCTAACAACTTCTTCGGTCAGATACTGGTAATCAAAATTATCGGCCAATGATTGCTTGGTGGGAAAACCACCTCCAATGTTAAGACTATCTAATGTTGCACACTCCTTTTTTAAAGCACAATAAACCTTCAGGCATTTCTCTAATTCATTCCAATAATAAAGGCTGTCTTCAATTCCATTATCAACAAAGAAATGAAGCATCTTTAAGTTGAATATGTTCGAATTTGCAATCTCCTTTTCGTAAAACGATTGAATATTTCGGTGTCTTATACCTAGCCTAGCGGTGTAGTATTCAGACTGAGGCTCTTCGCCAGTGGCAATTCTAATGCCAACATTGCAAGGCTTTCTCACCATCTCCTTCAGCAATTCTAGCTCTTTTTCGTTATCTAAAACAGGAATGCTGTTGAAACCATCATTAAGAAGGTCGGCTATTAACTGGGCATACAATTCTCTCTTATAACCATTATGAACTAATAGCGTGTTTTTGTTGATTTTACCTTGCTCAAAAAGCCTTCTGATAATATGAATGTCATAAGCTGAAGAGGTTTCCAAATCAACGTTATTCTTTAACACTTCATCCAGCACAAAAGCGAAATGTGAACTCTTTGTGCAATAGCAATAGGTATAGTTGCCATTGTAACCAATCTGCTCCATTGCTTGTCCAAAATGGTAGCGTGCTTTGCTAATTTGATTGCTGATACTTGGTAAATAATTGAGTTTTAGGGGAGTGCCATATTGCTCAATTAAACTCATAAGGTTTATACCATGAAAACGCAGTTGGTTGTTTTCAACCGCAAATCCATCTTGAGGAAAATCAACAGTTTGTTCTACAAAATCTTGGTAAGTATTCTCCATCTATCGATTCGTTGGTAAGAACACCTCTGCCATCATACACCTTGCACTTCCGCCTCCAAGTGTTTCAATGGTATTTAACGAACTATGTAGAATTCGATTGGTCATTTCAATAGCATCAATTTGTCCTTGATTCAAACTTTCAAACGCTTGCGTTGACATTACCAATAAGCGTTCACCTTTTTGGTTAATCACTTGAAGCATGTTGCCCGCAAAGCTGGATTTTTGTTCTTCGGTTATATAAACGATGGTTTTACCGCTGTCTTCAAGTGCTTTGATTACAGCATTTCGTTCGACTTCATCTTTAATGCAATCAGCACATAAAATGGCAATATTTTCACCAACGCTCATCATTACATTGGTGTGGTAAATTGGAAGTAATTCGCCATCAATTTCTTGTAAGGCATTGAAGCTAATTACGGAGTATCCAAGTTGTTCTGCCCAATCATTTAGCAAATGTTCGTGGGTTCGCTGTGAGATACAAGCATATGCTATTAAGTTTTCTCGGTCTAAAACGAGACTTCCTGTTCCTTCAAGAAACATGTCTTCATCCTCGCTTGCAGAGTAATCTAATACCTCCCGAATATGAAAACCATCAGCTTTTAGTTTGTCAAGAATGTCTTCTCGTCTTTCCGTTCTTCGGTTTTCGGCCTGCATTGGATAAAGCACAACCATTCCTGTTTCATGAAGCGAAATCCAATTGTTTGGGAAAATACTGTCTGGCGTTGCAGGCTCGGGAGAGTCTTCAATTACGGTAACACTTACACCTGCATCACGCAGTTTTATAACGAAGGAGTCAAATTCTTGAAGCGCCTTTTTTTGTGCGTTCCAACTTGTAATTCCTGACTCTTGATCTTGGTAATGATTATCATCTGCCGTTTGTTCGTTCATTTCAAACGCAACAGGCCGAATCATCAAAAGATGAGAAGTATTCTGATTAGACATGGCTTAAATTTCTTCTCGAAACAACGGCATACTCATACAATGTGTTCCTCCGCGTGCACGCGAAAGTTCAGAAGATGAAAGCAGGATAAGCGTATCGTCTTGCACTAGTTCATCGATGGATGCACCATCAGACATCTGCTTGTTGAATTCTTCTGCGCGAATAACGTTAAAGCCTCTTTCCTTCAAGGATTTTGTGGTTTCCACATTTCGGTCGTAGCCAATAATTACACCTTCTTGAATAGCTAAAAAGTTGCAGGCATCGGTCCATTGTTCACGTTCTGTGTGAGGGAATTTTCCGCCAGCATTTGGCATCACTTCGGCAGTTTTACAACCAAAATCATTCTTGCTAATATCAATTAGAAGGTCTTCTAAATAGTCGAATTTCTTGCTGTCAACCTTATAACTATCACCGTTATTTACACGGGAAAATGACATGGCGTAAACCTTCTCTTCTGGCGTTTCCTTACCAGGGTTTAACACTCTTCTGAAGTCAAACGTATCGCTATCTGCATTAATGGCTTGTTTGCTAAATGGTGCATACATTACCCACAAATCACGTCTCACCATGGTGAAAATTGTGTCGATGTGCATGTAGGCACGCTCGTCAGGAATGTTTACAACAGACACTTTATCAACCACCTTGCGAGAAAACAACTGGCCAATCAATTGATCAATGGCATTTTGGGTAGTTCTAGCGCTAAGTCCAACTACAAGATGCCTTGGACTAATCATCATCACATCACCTCCTTCAATGCTCACTTTGGCCTCTTCTTGACCCATTGAATCGGTTAGGAAATAGTACTCATTATTGTTGAGTTCAATAATCTTGTTTGTGAAAGAGAAGTCATCGAGATTAGCTTCCTCTCCAAACAACGCAAAATATGCTATGTATTTAATGAGTTGCGCTTCGCGAGCACGACCTTTCTCAGCAGGTTTTATTAGAATTATGTGGTCGTTAACCACTATGCAGATATCACGGGTAAAAATTAAGTTCGGAATAGGAGGGAAGAGGTATTCTTCTTCTGGTCCAGAATCGATACAACCAGTAATTAGCGTTCGCGCCAATTCGCCTGCCTCCATTCTAATAAGACGAGCCTGTGTTTTGAAATCACATTTTTCAAGAGCACAAATTGAAGCAACAATTAGCTTTTTAACTTCTTCCTTGGCTAATATTTTCATCAGCAGATTCTCTGCATCTAAAACCTTATCAGAATCGAAAAAACCTTCTTTAGATGGCTTGAAGAAATTGGGAGCCTTATCTGCGTGATCCTTCAGTTTATCTGGATCTAAAAACCAAAGCAATACACGCAAGTATTCACGGTATTCTTCGCGCATTTTATCTAAGTAAACAATATCATCATAGAGTAAGTCTTCCTGCATTCTTGGAGCAATTTTTCCAATCCCGGCATCTGGGCTGTGAATGATTAATCGCTTCAGTTTTCCGACTTCCGATGATACCTTAATGTCTTTGCTCATGGCTTGAATTTCTGAAGGCGAAAATACGAGTTGCGGATAACCTAAAATCCTAACTGCCGAAACCATAATTTCGCGTCAAAGATTAAGAAGTAGTGGACGTGCTCATTTCAAGTATACAAGAGGTTCTAAAAAAACTCTATTCGCAGGAAGTTTTGGAAGGCCAAATTCAGATTCAAAAGACCAGAAAGGATTTTGAAGGTGATGTCACTTTGGTGGTTTTTCCTCTTTTAAGGGTTTCGAAAAAATCGCCAGAAGTAACTGGAGAAGAGATTGGGAAAGCGCTTGTTGAAAAGGTCGAACAAGTCGAAAATTTCAACGTTGTAAAAGGGTTTCTAAATCTTTCATTTACAGCGAATTATTGGGTTTCTGAGCTTTCTAATATTTCAAAAACCGCAAATTACGGCCATCACCAAGAAGGCGAGCATAGCCGAAATGTGATGGTTGAATATTCTTCCCCTAATACCAATAAACCGTTGCATTTGGGGCATATCAGAAACATTCTTTTAGGTCATTCGGTTGCCGAAATTTTAAAGGCAAATGGGCATTCTGTAAAACATGTTCAGGTAATTAACGACCGCGGAATTCATATCTGCAAAAGCATGTTGGCTTGGCAAAAGTTTAGTGGAGGTGAAACACCTCAATTGACTGGTATTAAGGGAGATAAATTAGCTGGAAAGTATTACGTAGAGTTTGATAAACGCTATAAGTCTCAGATAGCTGAGCTTATTTCTGGCGGCAAAACAGAAGAGGAAGCTAAGGTCGAAGCACCGTTGATTTTGGAGGCTCGCGAAATGCTTCAAAAGTGGGAAGCAAACGATTCGGAAGTTCGTGTGCTATGGGCTAAAATGAATGGTTGGGTATATGATGGTTTCGATGTTACCTACAACCGTTTAGGCGTTGATTTTGACAAGCTTTATTACGAGAGTGACACTTTCTTAATTGGTCGTGTTTTAGTGAAAAAAGGAGTGGAAGACGGAATCTTTTATCAGAAAGATGATAACTCCATTTGGGCAGATTTAACGGACGATGGATTAGACCAGAAATTGCTTTTAAGAGCTGACGGAACTGCTGTTTACATGACGCAAGATTTAGGAACTGCCAAGCTTCGTTACGATGATTGGCCGGAACTAAACCAACTAATATATACGGTAGGCAACGAGCAAGATTATCACTTTAAAGTGTTGTTCCTTTTGTTGGGCAAACTTGGGTTTGAATGGGCTGAAAATTGCTATCACCTTTCCTACGGGATGGTTGACCTTCCATCAGGAAAAATGAAGTCTAGAGAAGGTACGGTTGTAGACGCTGATGATCTGATGGACGAAATGCTGTCTACCGCCAGAGCACAATCTGAAGAAAAAGGAAAGCTTGATGGTCTGAGTTCAGAAGATGCAGATGCGCTTTTTGAAATGCTTGGAATGGGAGCTCTGAAATACTTCATGCTAAAAGTGGATCCGAAAAAGCGAATGCTATTCAATCCAGCTGAAAGTATTGATATGCAAGGTAACACTGGGCCGTTTATTCAATACACGCATGCCAGAATTCAATCGGTACTTAGAAAAGCTGAGCAAAGCGAATTTTCAGTTCCAAGTTTAGATTCAATAAACGAAAACGAGCGTGCTCTTATCCGTTTGCTCAACCAATATCCCGAGGTGATTAAATCAGCTGGAGAAGAATATAGCCCTGCTGTAGTTGCAAATTATATCTATGAGTTAGCAAAAGAGTACAACACGTTTTATCATGAATGCCCAATTCTAATTGAGGAAAACGAAAAGATAAAACAGCTTCGATTAGCTATTTCTAAAATGACGGCAAACGTAATTGGGTCAGGAATGAAGTTGCTGGGAGTTCAGGTTCCAGATAAAATGTAAGTTGAAAAACGTGCGCGGTAACAGTACCTTGGCGCACCTAAATATATTGAGTAAATGTTCGAGAATTTAACGGAGAAATTTGATAAAGCGTTTCAAACGCTAAAGGGTGAAGGTCGAATCACAGAGATAAACGTGGCGGAAACCATGAAAGAGGTGAGACGTGCACTTCTTGACGCAGATGTCAACTTCAAAATTGCTAAGGATTTTACCGAACGTATTAAAGAAAAAGCGTTAGGACAAGACGTTTTAACTGCCGTTAAGCCGGGGCAATTAATGGTGAAAATCACCAAAGATGAGCTGACCGAGTTAATGGGGGGTGCTACCGAGGAGATAAACTTGGACGGGAAGCCAGCGGTAATTCTTATTGCGGGTTTGCAAGGTTCTGGTAAAACCACGTTTTCAGGTAAGCTTGCCAACTATTTAATATCCAAAAAGCAAAAGAACCCATTATTAGTTGCTTGTGATGTTTATCGTCCAGCGGCAATTGACCAATTGAAAGTACTTGCTGAGCAGGTTGGCGCGGCTGTTTATACTGAAGAAGGAAATAAAAACCCAGTTCAGATTGCAGAGAATGCCGTCAGTTATGCAAAAGCAAATAACCACAATGTGGTTATTGTAGATACCGCTGGTCGTTTGGCTGTAGATGAAGAAATGATGAACGAGATTGATCGCGTTCACAAAGCAATTCAACCTCAGGAAACACTGTTTGTAGTCGATTCTATGACAGGTCAGGATGCGGTAAATACAGCTAAAGCATTCAATGATAGATTGAATTTTGATGGAGTTGTTCTTACCAAGTTAGATGGTGATACCCGTGGTGGTGCGGCACTTTCAATTCGCTCTGTAGTTAATAAGCCAATCAAGTTTATTGGTGTTGGTGAGAAGTTAGATGCTCTGGATGTTTTTCATCCAGATCGTATGTCAGACAGAATCCTTGGTATGGGAGATGTTGTTTCGCTTGTTGAACGTGCACAAGAGCAGTTTGATGAGGAGAAGGCCAGAAAACTTCAGAAGAAAATTGCCAAGAACACCTTTGACTTCAACGATTTTCTTGATCAGATTAATCAGATTAAGAAAATGGGTAACGTAAAAGATTTGATGGGCATGATTCCAGGGATGGGAAAGGCTCTGAAAGATGTGGATATTGATGATGATGCCTTCAAGCAAGTTGAAGCCATAATTGGTTCAATGACCCCAAAAGAACGTTCAAACCCAAGTTTAATCAATGGCAGTCGTAGAAAACGCATAGCTGGCGGCAGCGGTTCAACCATTCAGGATGTAAATAGACTTCTTAAGCAGTTTGAGGAAAGCAGAAAGATGATGCGTATGTTCTCTAATAAAGGAGCAATGAAAAACATGATGCGCAACATGCCTAGCAAGGGATAGTGTATTGTTAAAATTTTCGTAATTTCTTGTTTATTATCGATTTAGGTGTGTTTGTTGAGCTTTTTTTGCGTGAAACACGTAGATTGTAAGTTTAATGTTATAGTATTGTAAAGGATTTGATGCTTTTAGACGGAATAAAAATATCTAATGAGGTGAAAGCCGAGCTTACCACCGAAGTGGCAAAGCTGCTAGCTGAAGGTCTGAAAGCACCTCATCTTGCAGCAATACTTGTTGGAAGCGATGGTGCGAGTGAAACTTATGTCTCCAGTAAGGTTAAGGCTTGCGAAAAAATTGGATTTGCTTCAACCTTAGTTCGATTACCCGAAGATGTTTCTGAACAACGCCTATTGCATGAGATAGAAGCAATTAATAAGAATGAGGAAATTGACGGGTTGATAGTTCAACTACCTCTTCCTAAGCACATTAATGAACAATTAATTACGGAAGCGGTTAGTCCAAGTAAAGATGTTGATGGTTTCCATCCGATAAATGTTGGAAAACTAGTGTTGGGCCAAGAAACATTTGTTTCGGCAACCCCAAAAGGAATCATTGAGCTGTTAGCTCGTTACAATATTGAAACCAGTGGCAAGCATTGCGTTGTGCTAGGGAGAAGCAATATAGTAGGTACTCCAATGGCTAATTTGCTAAGCAGAAACTCTAACCCTGGTAATTGCACAGTTACCCTCTGCCATAGTCGAACAAAGGGACTGAGCGACTATACCCGGTCTGCAGATATTTTGATTGTTGCTTTAGGAAAAGCTGAGTTTGTAAAGGCGAATATGGTTAAAGAAGGAGCTATAGTCATTGATGTTGGAATTACCCGAGTTGAGGACTCGACAAAACCGAGAGGTTATGTGATCAAAGGAGATGTTGCGTTTGATGAGGTAGGTCCAAAATGTGCTTATATAACACCAGTACCAGGAGGCGTTGGTCGAATGACCATTGCTGCATTACTACAGAACACACTAATCGCTCGAACTAATCGGGTAAAACTCAACAAATATCAAACCCATGTCAGTTAAAGTCAAACTTAAAAATCGGGAGGACAAGTATGCTGTACTTGACGATAAAACGCACAAAGCGATCGAGAAAGATGAGTACTTAAGCTCCATTAAATTTCTAATTAATATTCGGGCCCATTCAAATGGTTACGGGGTGTTTCAGCGCTGTATCACGACTAAAAAGGGTCCGGTTTATGAAACAATTTATTTGCACAAATATGTAGCAGAAAAGTTTGTGGATAAACCAGCAAGCGAGAAAAAGCTTTTTGTTCGATTTATTGATGGAGATGTTCTTAATGTAACCCTTGATAACCTTGAATGGGTTACAATGAACACGCTAAGACGTCAAATGAAGAACTTCAAAAGCAAGAGTGGATATAGAGGAGTTACTAAGGAAAAGAACCGTTTTCGCGCAGTGATTTATCACGAACGCAAAGCACACAACCTAGGGTTTTACGACACGGCTGAAGAGGCTGCTAAAGCGTACAACAAGAAATCTAGAGAGCTTTTTGGTGAAACAGGAAGTTTAAATGATGTTTGATTTGAAAATCGAACGTAATTCTTAAAAAAAAAAGGCGTCCAGATTGTGGACGCCTTTTTTTGTGACTAATAGGCCCCCAATCTAATTCTCAGGGTCAATGGTTATGTGAAAGCTTAGAAAGCTTACTTTATCATTGATAGGGTCAATATTATACAGAAGTTTTCTACCACTTCGTTTGTAAATATCTATAAGTCCTAGGCCTGCGCCCCCTTTTTCCGAGTACTCAGACTTGCCAAGTTTGTCGCTGTATATATCTCTCATTGCTGAATGATCCCAGCTGTTTATTTCATTTATTTTGGCTTCAAGTTTCTCAACTTTTTCGTTCAGAATTCTATTGCCGGTAATGATAAAGAAATTGGTTTTGTTTCGGCCAATGAGTAGAAGACTAGCTTCAGAGGATTTGGCATCAGTAGATTCAGCATGGTTTACAATATTTTGTAAACACTCAACTAGAATATTAAAGACCCTCTTTCGAAGTTTTTTTTCTTCGCCACTTTGAGCCAGTTTGAGTTCGGTAATAGCAAGTAAATGCTGAACCGTTTGTTCGTCAATTTCATTTCTATAAGCTAGTATTAGCTCATTATCCGACATCATTTTGTCGATATCAAAAAACTGATTATGGGTATTCTTGTTGGTCATTATGTTGGTTTACTACGGAGGTTTTAAGCAAAAGTTCCTCTCCGAGATAAATAAATTCACAATAGGTTTATAGATACCTTAGCGGAATGAAAGTTTTAGAACTCTCTGGGCAAGATACCGCCTTATTAAATGAGGGAAAACTCCTGCCAATTATGGAGGAGTTCTACACCGTACAAGGAGAAGGGTTTCATGCTGGAAAAGCCGCTTACTTCATTCGTATTGGCGGTTGCGATGTTGGTTGTCATTGGTGCGATGTGAAAGAAAGCTGGGATGCTTCTATCCATCCGTTGATAGATGCTTTGGAGGTGGCGAAACATGCTTCAAATCAGCCCGCAAAAACAGTAGTTGTCACCGGTGGAGAACCCCTCATGTTCAATCTTGCTTATCTCACGAGCCAGCTCAGTCAGAATGGGTTAAGCGTTCATGTGGAAACTTCTGGTGCTCATCCGTTTTCTGGAAAGTTTGATTGGGTTTGTTTATCTCCGAAGAAAGCGGCTCCGCCAAAACAAGAATATTATAATCTCGCGAATGAATTAAAAGTCATAATTCATAACAGGCACGATTTTGAATGGGCTAAGGAGCACGCGGAAAAAGTGAATGAAAATTGTATGCTCTTTATTCAGCCAGAATGGAGTAAACGAGATGAAGTTATGCCGCAAATTGTAGATTTTGTAATGAAGAACCCCCGATGGAATATTTCCTTGCAAAGTCATAAATACATGAATATTCCTTAGCCGATGTTGATTAAAAAACTTTATGGGTTTGTGCTAATTATCATTTGCCTGTTTGCGTTTGATGCTAATGCACAAATGAAGTACAGCACCAAATCAAAAAGGGCAATAAAGCATTTCGAAGAAGGGCTGAAGTACTATAATTCTAGACAAGGTTCTGCTGCAATTGAAGTATTGAAAAAAGCTATTAAGGCAGATGAGGATTTCGTAGAGGCGCATATGGTGTCTGGCGATTGCTACGCAGATATTGGCGATTTAGGGAATTCCATTATTGAATATCAGAGGGTTGTAGATATTGACCCCGATTTCTTGGCTACATCCTATAAGCAACTGGCTGATGCTCAGTTTAAAACTGGAGATTATAAGTCAGCAGAAGGGAATTACCGAATTTTCATGACGAAAAAAAGGGTTAACCCTAAAATTCGAGAAAAAGCACAACGTTCATTGAAAAATGCTGAGTTTGGTGCGATAGCCAAAGAAAGTCCAGTTCTTTTTGACCCCAAAAATCTTGGAGCATCGGTGAATACAGACCAATATGAATACTTCCCGGTTCTTACCGCGGACGAACAAACATTGGTTTTCACTCGGAATGAACGAAGATCGAAAGCAAATGATTATCAGGAAGATTTTTACGTAAGCGTTTCAAAGGAAGATGGTCAATGGAGTCAGGCACGTAATCTTGGCCAACCTATTAATACTGAGGATAATGAAGGGGCTCAGACTATTACAGCAGACGGTTCCCAACTTTTTTTTATTGGATGTAATAGGAAAAACGGGAAAGGAAGTTGCGACATATACCGCTCGCTACGAAAAGGAAAAAAGTGGGGAGTCCCAGAAAATTTAGATTCTCCAGTTAATAGCTCTAAGTGGGAATCGCAACCAAGTATATCTGCTGATGGGAAAACACTCTATTTTGTAAGCAATCGTACTGGAGGATTTGGGGGAGCCGATATTTGGGTGACACAATTGGCACCCAATAATGAATGGACGGTGCCGAGAAATCTGGGAGAAGCCATTAATACCCCATTTGCTGAAGAAACACCGTTTATACATCCAGATGGGAAAACCCTATACTTTACTTCCAACGGTCATGTAGGAATGGGCGAGAAGGATATTTTCATGACCAGAATGCAAGAAGATGGTAGTTGGTCTGTTCCAAAAAATCTCGGATACCCGATTAATACTTGGAACGATGAGCAAGGCCTTTTTGTAGCCGCAAGTGGCGAAAATGCTTATTTCAGCTCTGATAGAAAGGGAGGTTTTGGAAAGTTGGATTTATACTCTTTTAAGTTATACGAAGCAGCAAGGCCAACAAAAGTTACTTATGTAAAAGGAAGGGTTACGGACAAAGAAACCGGTAGCTCACTTGGGGCACAATTTGAACTTATTGATCTTGCAACTTCGGAGGTTGTTGTAAGGTCAAGTTCTGACAAAATTTCTGGTAATTTTCTTGTGACCTTACCTGTTGCCCATGAGTATGCACTCAATGTCTCCAAGGATGGGTATTTGTTTTATTCTGAACATTTTTCGTTGTCGGCAAATCAAGATGTAAGTAAACCGTACAAATTGGATGTGCCGCTTCAGCCAATCAAGTTTGGAGAAACGGTTGTTTTGAAGAATATTTTCTTCGAGACAGCATCTTATGACCTATTGCCAGAATCCAAAGTTGAACTGGATAAACTGGTTGCATTTATGAATAACAACACGGCTATCAGAATTGAGATTGGAGGACACACAGATAACGTTGGTAAACCAAAGGATAACCAACTTCTATCTGAAAACAGAAGTAAGTCGGTTCGTGAATATTTGATTGCCAACCAAATTTCGGAGGATAGAACCCAATTTAAGGGTTATGGCGAAGAGCAACCAAGGGATTCTAACGAAACACCGGAAGGAAGAGCTAATAACAGACGAACCGAATTCAAAGTATTAAGTGGTGAATAAATTTATAGCAACAGCTTTAGCTGTCACTTTAACGCTTTTTTCTGGCTTTGCGCAAGAGATAAAACACTCCATCTACCTAATTGGAGATGCTGGAAAAGACACGATTCCTGGCGTAGCACTTCGATTGCTTGAAGATGAATTGTTGGAGAATAAATCTAGTTCAGTTCTATTTCTAGGAGACAATATATATCCAGCCGGTTTAGAGGGAAAAGACGGAAACAAAAAGAAGCGATTGTCTGAATTGAAATTGCTCTCCCAACTAGAAAGAACCGAAGCGCATAAAGGATATGTTTTTTGGGTGCCGGGCAATCATGATTGGAAAGCAGGCAAATGGTCTGGACATTGGTTGGTACAAAAAGAGGCTGAATTTGTTGAATCGTACTATACCAATAACGCAAGTGTAAAAAATGATTCTGGTCACATTTTCTTGCCTAAAAATGGACTGCCAGGTCCGGCTATTGAAAAGGTAGAAGAACACGGATACAACCTTATTGCCATAGATGTTCAATGGTGGTTGCAAGATCAATTTTTCCATAAAGTTCCTACGGAAGATGGGCTGAATAAAAAGAAAATGGAAAATCGTTTTCTTTTGAGATTGGATAGCCTACTAGCCCTATCAAAACTGGAAGGTAAACTGACCATAGTAGCAGCACATCATCCAATATTTAGCAACGGGCACCATGGAGCGTCTAAACAACCATGGCGGTTTATTTTTAACTGTATACCACCATTTCAATTATTCGGCTTGATGGGATTAAATAGGGCTTTGGTACAGGATATTTCACAACCACGATATAAACGTATTAGAAACAAAATACTGGAGATTCTAAAGAAATACCCAGGAACGATTTATGTCTCTGGTCATGATCATAACCTGCAATACATTAAAAAGGATGACGTTCATTATTTGGTGAGCGGGGCGGGTAGCAAAAGATCATCGCTTTCTGGAGATAAATTTGGCGCAACCTATATGGATGATCAGAATTACGGCTTTATGCGATTAGATTTGATGAAAAACGGACAAATTAAATGCAACGTTTTTGGTCATACAAAGGGAGGGATTATTCATTCATTTGTGTTGGATTAACCTCTTTTTCTTCCAAAACTCGGTCAAAAACATACACATCAAATATTTGCTCGAAGTGCTCGGTTTCTCGCAAGGTTAACTCTTCCTGTAGTGTTTCTAAAATGTGATTGTCAGGCAACACAAATTTTGAGTCCGCATCTAGGTAAATAATACGATTAATATCGTTGATTCGCAGTTCGTTTTTGTCCCGAATAGGAAAAATTCCGTTGGTATTTAAGCGTTTGCTGAGAGCCTGAAATGAATCGCCCTTCTTGTTAGCCATTTCACTAAACCAAGCTCTATTGTAGTGGAATGTAAAAGCTAAATCGTAATGATCTGGGCAAAGGTAAATTACAGCACTTTCAGTTTGTGAATTCTTGACGAATTCAACGGCCTCACCAACTTTCCGATTGTTCGAAGGGTTAAGGTTAGTCGTAGCAATTGAGCCACATCCAATCAAAAACACACCAACTAAGGGCCATTGGGATTTACTCCACGCTTCATTCACAACTACGGCCACACATAAAAAGAGAGGGATGGACGTGTAAAGAATATATCGATCGATAAACATTGGCACAAAAAAGGTTGAGCAAAGAAACATTAGAGAATACGGCAAAATGAACCACACAAATAGCGCAAGCATTTTCCGTTGTTTGAGTAACTCTTTTGCTCTTTCTAAAAGACTTGTTTTACGAGAAAGAGCAAGCCCCAATACCACAGAGGTAATAACGGTCAGAGTTGTTAAGCGGTGATTCAGCATGAGATTGATACTCCCGTATAATTCCCCCAAACCTGGAGGAGTTACCCAAGTTCCAGCGCTAGATACTTCACCTAATCGACCAATAAAAACAAGAAGGTATGGCGCAAAAAGCACTCCAGTTAAAGCCAAAGAGCCGAAAAGGAACTTCCAATGTGTCTTTGGAAGAAACAGAATACCACAAACAAGCTCCGTAAGTAAAATGTAAAAGGCGGTGAAATGAGAGTATATCAAAACCAAATTACAAAGCACAAGAATTGCCCAAAGTTTGATTGACTTTGGACGGTCTAGAGTTGAAAGAAAAGAGTAAATAGTCCATGCGGTGATAAAACTGAAAAACGAATACACCCTAACCTCATGAGCAAAGCGAATCTGATAAATTGAAAATATGAAGAGCACGCTTGCGATTAAGGCAACTCGTCCGTTGAAAAATTTTCTACCGATAAGAAAAATGGGCCCTACGGTAAGAGAGCTTAAAATCGCAGGAAACAATCTGAGAGTAAAATCAGAATCTCCAAACACACGGATGTAAAAATGTAAAAGAACCTCAAACAATGGTGGGTTATTTCCTGTACTGAGGTATACGATAATTTCGCTCAAATCAAAGTGTGCAACGAAAATGGAGAACGGTTCGTCACCAGCAATATCGGTGCTATTCAAATACAACAATCTTAAAACCAGTGCTGCAACCGTGAGCAGCGTAACCACAATCCAAGTCGGTATTTTCTCGATAGCTTTCAAATCATCTTTCCATTTTCAAAACGGAATGTAGGAACATTCTGTTTTAACCTCACCAATTTAATCTCCGCTTTCAAATCTCACCAATTTGTGGGTTCTTTGTGTTTATGGTCAAAAGAATCTTATTAAGTGTTGTCGCATGTTTCATATTGGTTGGAAGTATTTCAGCTCAACAGCTATTCACCCGTGTTTATGGTGGAGATAGCTATGATTCTGGTTGTGAGGTGATTGAGACTGATGACAATGGGTTTCTAGTTGCCGGATCCTCAGGTAGTTTTGACGTGGGGATGAGTAGCCAAATGGCGCTGATTAAAACAGATAACCTTGGATATGAGCAATGGAGACGGGCCTATGGTGGACAATTTGCAGATCAGGCACGCAGCATGCAAGTTTCATCTGACGATAATTTGTTCATAGGTGGTTTTACTGAGACTACTGATAAAAGTTATGAGGTGCTGGTCTTGAAGCTGACTATGGATGGAGATACGATTTGGACTCGGCAATTTGGAGGTGCGCAATGGGATTTCTGTAATGATCTAGTTGCTTTGGCTGATGGTGGTTGCGCACTTCTAGGACAGACATATAGTAACGGTGCTGGAGAAGGGGACTTCTATCTCCTTCGGTTAAACAGCGATGGAGACACACTTTGGACTCGCACTTATGGTGGAGTGAAAGATGAAAGTGGTGAGTCCATCTCACTAACTGCAGATGGTGGGTTCTATCTAACCGGGTACACGGAAAGTTTTGGAGCAGGAAAAAAGGATGTTTATGTGATCAAAACAGATGCTGTTGGAGATACAGTTTGGACAGCAACAGCAGGTGGAATTGAGAACGAGTTTGCCTATGGCTCTTGCACCACTTTTGATAATGGTCTGATTGCTGTGGGAGGTAGTTTCAGTAACTCTGCAAATGAAGGCGATTTTATGATGTATAAAATAGACGCCAGCGGCAACGTAGTTGGTTCTAGAATTGAAGACGGTAGTACCGATGAATATTGGATTGATGTAATAGAGGATGACGCCAATAATCTAATAACTGTAGGATATGTTGAGGATAGTGAGTTTGGAAAGGAGGACGTACGGATTCAGCGGGTAACCCAGGAGCTCAATTTTGGAGGTATGGCTGCGACACGAGGTAGCTCGGAAAATGATCGTGGTTTTGATATTAAAATAACGTCAGATAATGCCTATATATTGGTTGGAATGACTCAGAGTTATTTAGAAAGGTTTGATGATATTTATCTTTTGAAAATGGGATTCGATGGTGCCGTAGTAAATCCCGAGCTGGGCATAGACCAAATCACCATTGGAGATGACGTTTTCGATGTGGCTATTGGCCCCAACCCGTTTTCAATCGAAGCACCTACTCTGTTCATTCAAGGGTATGATAAAATCGTCCTCAACATCAAGGAACCTATTATAGTGCATTTTTTCAATTCACTCGGTCAAGTGGTTTTCAATCAGCAAGTGAATGCCGGAGAGACAAGGATTATAACGAAAAATCTTCCTCAAGGAATTTACTACTACCAACTGAAGAGCGGAAGAACTGTTCTTGCCACTGGGAAAGCGGTAAGTCTTCGGTAGAAGTTTTAGAAAAAGCCAGCCAAACTGAGGTAAGCACTTTGCGAGGTGCCTACCATTGGCAAAACATATCCTTCTAAGTTTCGGGTTCCGAGCGTAATCTGAGCCTTGTCCGCGAATTTCTTTCTGAGCTCCAATCCTATGTGCCAACTTCCGAAACCACCAAAGGCAAACCTTCCATCAATAAAAAACCCTTTCCCTAAAGGAGAGTTAGTACCTATATAAGCGTACGGAATATAGGATGGGGCAATGCGATATTGAACTCCCGCGTATAATTTCCAATCCTTAGCGTTTAGCACATAATGGCCTTCAAACCCAATCCTAGCCGGTAAAATAGAGGCATAAGGAGTTGCTGCTTGCTGAGTTGCAAACCCGTCAACCACAGTATCGAGATTTATGGATGAGAAACCGTTTCCGCTTGAGGAAAATAGATTTACATCAATCCCCTCAAACCTAAACACAGAGTCCAAATCGGTGCTTTTCAAATGGCGAGTCCAATTAATGAAACCGAAGTCATCGGCTTCAAATCGGATTCCAAATTTGCTTGATTCGTATCCAATATGAATTGAACCACCCAAACCAGCCCCATTTAAATCAAAATACTGGGAGCTGGATAGAGAAGATGAACGAATGGTGCCATGCACTTCTCCATCTAAATATTCTCCATCCTCTTGCATAAACAAATCGGCTTGATCAATTTTTAATTGAAGGTTCCTTTTACCAGCCAATAGTGATACACCAAAACCAAGGTTCCACTTACCTTTTTCCTTATAAAGGGTTTTTAGAACACCCACTTCAAACTGACTGTAAAGCAGCAAGTTAAATTCGGTTGGCGAAAGCTCAACGGACTCGCCTGCGTACTGCGCGTTTCCAAACGTAAGAATATCAAATAAACCCTTAGGGTACTTTGCGTTTGCGTGAGTCTTGTCGGCTACATTTATAAACCAGCCAATTCCTTTGGTACTGTCGGTAATGTGTTTTGCATAAATCCCGTATTCTAAATCTGCGCCAATTCTATTTATTCTTGTGTGCTTTCCGCTAACAGATTCCCTAAGCTTGCGTTCGAGAAAATTTCCTTGGTAAACATTCCAAACCAGATTAGATGTTATGGCGTTAGTGCTGGCTTGGTAACGACCAAATACAGCTATAGAATAACCTTTATCCCAGTTTGAATAAACGCTGTTCTTGTATTGAGCTGAGGTTGATAAGCCAACGAGAAGCAGTAAAGGAAGTAGTAGATGTTTCAAAGCGAGGATGGTCCAAAATTGAGGTTAAAGCTTCCAATTAACTTTAAGTCAATTCCATACGTGTCGTAAAAGTCAATCAAGTCAGGCTGACCAGCCGTGTTGAATACTGCCTTGATGTGTATGAACCGAGTTTGAGGAAGAACGTCAGTTGTTTCAGCCAAAATTGGAATGCTAATTCTTGATTGTAGGGGTTCAATCACCCTGTTTTCTGAATTTAACATTGGAGCTAGAACAGCAGAAGGGGTAACCAATGTGTTTAGTTCTAACAGGTTTTCATCAAGTAGAATCAACTCAATCGTTCCTTCAAGAGGTAATCCGTTATTTGCAATAAGGGTGAATATCCCGTTGTTGACTGTTTCAACAACACCGCTTTCGGAAAGATTAAAGGCAATGGTATCAACCAAAGTGAGGTTGGTAAGCGAAGTTCTCAACGGAATATCAATGTTCATCAATGCCGTGAACGGCTTGTCGTAATAGAAAAAGTCGTTTCCTGAGGATATGTTCCCAAGCGGATTAAGTTCAAACCCAAAGGAGAACCCTAATTGGTCAGGAAGGTTTTGAATAAACTCTTTGATATTTGAATTCGCGTTATTTAGTTCGTAATTCACCATCGAGCTAATCAAATCTTCTGCATTACCCGTAGGGTCCTGAGCCCGAGTTAAAAGGATGTTATCTCCTATTAAATCATGAGCCAGACTTATTGTTGTCCCTTGTCTCGTGTTCACAGATTTCAAGTCGCTCAGAAGAAACTTTGCATCTGCTCCAACTCCATTTTCAATGCTCAATCCAATAGTTACAGAATCTAGAAGCATTTGTCCTTCTGTTATTCGCTTAAGAACGTCTATTTCAGAACTTTCATCATCGCTATTTATGGAAGATTGACCAAAATATCCTGCCCCATAATCGGGTACTAAATCAAGAAAAGAGTACTCTATAAAAATGAAGTTGTTAGGAGGACCCGCTATTGAAACGGTAGAACCCGACTCTGATGTTTTTATTACGAAGTCGGTAATTAAGGTATTGAAACCAGAACCATCGGTTCCTCTAAGGTCAATAGAATACCCACTTAAATCGAATTCAATCTCCAGGTTAGCTGTGTCTGTTTGGCTCCCAGCAGGTAGCGTGTTTTGCGTGGCAAATGAAGTGCCGTAAAGAGTTGCAGTAGGCATTAGGTATTCAAAATCAATAGCGGTTTCTACCACGCTTTTTACTTTGAGTTTAAGCCTGCCAGTTCTTAGTATAACCTTGCTTAAAGCAAGTTCTCCTAAATCATATTGCGTTTCGCTTGTTAGCGGAATGGGAATTAGTGTTCCAGGTTCAATGTTACTTAACGGAAACGGTGATCCGAATGATTGTATGATAGTTGTGTCTGGAATCTTTAAAATAGAGTCGAGAGGGAGGTCTATAAGCGGAGCTTCAATCTTTAAGCGTAGAGCACCTTCACTATCAGCGGTAATCAGCGAGTCTGCTAATAAATCCGCCATTGTCAGTCGAGTAGTTATTACAGGTGACAATACATCAACATCCCACGAGCTACCAGCTAAATCTTGCTTACAACCGTGCATGGCAATAGCTGAGAATGCTAAGATGAAGAAGAGGGTAATGTTGATTTTCATAGGGTGGCTATAAAATTAGCGAAATAAGCGCGGCTGAATGTTGTCTGCGACATCGGAATAGCACCAATTCTACACATCTATTTTAGATTTATTATATGCAATATATCACCTGTTTGGGTTTTGTAAATTGGAAATAAAGTTGTCAAATACCCATAAGAGTAACTCTAACTATGTATTAATCCTCTTAATAAACGAAGGTCATTTAATCTGTATCACGAGAAAATTATTATCCCGTAAGTTCCTTGGTCTCTTTTTCATTTCTGCTGCACTAAGTGCTAACGGAATATTTAACCCCTGTAAGGGCGATGTTGTAATTCGTATTTCACTAGAATTAATAATTGTGGTCTTTGTATACAACTTAATTTTGTACGGAGTATTCTATTACGCGGAATTAGTATTGGTGCGTTTTTAGGAGTGGTGTGTTTCTTAGTAGGCGTGTCTGCATTCGTTTTACGATGCAAACAATGAACTGCAGGAGCTTGCTGGAGGCATTAGCGGAACAGAATTGAATATGCTTCTGGAGGGATTGTAACTGCTGTGATTAGCGTTTTAGATATCCATCGTTGGGAGTCTTGAGGTCTTTTTAATAACCATATTTCTCTTTCCAAAGGTTTTTAAGACGCTTTCTGTCGGATAATTCCCGAGGGTTTACTTGGGGCTCATAAAGTCTGCGGCCACTTAAATCATCGGGCATATATTCTAGATCGATGAAATTCTGCTCGTGGTCGTGTGCATATTTGTACTCTTCTCCGTAGCCAATTTCCTTCATCAATTTAGTGGGGGCATTTCTCAGATGAAGTGGAACAGGTAAATCTCCAGTTTCGGAAACTAATTTTTTGGCCTTTTTGAGAGTGGAGTAGGTGGCATTGCTTTTTGGCGATGATGCCAGATAAACTGTTGTCTGAGATAGGATGATTTCGGCCTCTGGGTAACCTATAATCGTAACTGCTTGAAAACAACTGTTTGCCAAAACCAACGCGGTCGGGTTTGCCGCGCCAATATCCTCCGAAGCAAGAATAAGTAAGCGTCTTGCAATGAACTTGGGGTCCTCACCACCTTCAATCATTCTAGCCAACCAGTAAACAGCTGCGTTTGGGTCGCTGCCTCGGATAGATTTGATGTACGCGGATATAACATCATAGTGATTTTCACCGTTCTTATCGTAAACCGAAAGTGAGTTCTGTAATGATTCTTGTACTGTGGAGTTGTTGATTGAAACCGATTTGTTCGAGTTAGAATGAACAACAAGTTCCAGGTTGTTTAAAAGCTTACGAGCATCTCCGCCAGAGAACCTCAATAAAGTCTCATTTTCTTTAATCTTTATCTTTTTACCTAAGTCTGCTTCGAGTCTGTTGCGACCTTTCTCCAAGAGCAATTCTAAATCTTTACGTTCTAAAGACTTAAGAATGTAAACCTGACATCTAGATAATAGTGCTGAAATTACCTCGAAAGATGGGTTTTCTGTAGTGGCGCCAATAAGTGTTACCAGTCCTTTTTCTACCGCTCCTAAAAGGGAGTCTTGCTGAGATTTACTGAATCTGTGAATCTCGTCAATAAATAAAATTGGCTTCCCTTGGTTTGTGAAAAGCCCTTTTTCTTTGGCCTTATTTATTACTTCGCGAACATCCTTAACGCCAGAGTTTATCGCACTCAGATTAGAGAACGGACGATTCATAGTTTTAGAAATAATATGCGCCAAAGTGGTTTTTCCTGTACCAGGAGGTCCCCAAAGAATCATAGAAGGAATCTGACCCGAATTTATCGCGCTGCGCAAAACAGACTTAGGTCCAACCAAGTGTTCTTGGCCAACATATTCTTCTAATGAGTTGGGTCTAAGCTTTTCGGCTAAAGGAATTTCTGAACTCATCTCAGCATAATTTGAGAACCGAACATCACTTCTTTTCCTCTTTTTCTTCCACGGGCTCTTCTTTCTCTTCCTCCTCTATTGGGCAATGGAGATTCAATAGTTCTTTAGCTTCGGCATTTCCGAGTTCAGAAGCTACTGTAAAGTCTTTGCATGAGGGCTTAACTTTTCTCGTCTCGACTTTGGTTTGACCGCGGTGTAAATATGCAATAGCCATATTCCCATCCAGTTTGATGGCTTTAGAAAAGTTCTTTATAGCTTCTTTGTAGTTTTTAGAAACGAGATACATGAACCCCAAATCATCATAATATAGCGCTTCATCATCCTTAAGTTCTATAGCTTTAAGCAAGTCCGCAATTGCATTTACGGTGTCACCTAATGCCAATTTAGACCAACCTCGATGATGAAATGCTTCAGGAAATTCTGGTTTCATTTCAACTGCCAGATTATAATCTTCTAAAGCATCAGCATGCTTATTCCCTTTGCTCTTTGCATAACCTCGGCTTTCAAACGCATTTGGGTAGTCTGGTCTAAGCTCAATTACCTTAGTGAAGTCCTCAATTGCTCTTCTCAGGTCATTTTTCTCCAAGTAACAAAATCCTCTGTAATTGTAGGCTTTCACTAAGGTCGGATCAAGCTCAAGTGCTTTGTCAAAATCAATAATCGCGTTCATATGGTTTCCCAACTTCATGTAAGTTGATCCACGCATCATGTATGCCTCAAAATAGTCAGGCTTACGCTCAATTGCCTGATTGAAGTATGGCATGGCATTTTCATATTCGCCCTTGTTGGTCCTCAACAGTCCCTGAATAAAACTATCTTTTGAAGACTGACCATTCGCAACATCAGGATTGGCTAGTAGAGTAACAGCCGTCAAAATCAGTAACACGTAATTGAATTGACGCACTTGTATTGTGGTTTAGTTCTGAAGAGAAATCAGCATTTCTTTGGCTGCCACCACACCATTTTGATAGGCTAAAGTAAAGTCATGCATGGCGTTTGCAGAATCATGAATCTGCAAGTAAGCTACACCTCTGTTGTATAATGCCTTTCCGTCTGCAGGGTTTTGATTCAACGCTAGAGAAAAATCTTCAATTGCACCACGATGATCTTTCAATTGCAGCTTTACGGCACCTCTGTTTGTGTACAATTCGCCATCTTCTCCATTGATTTCAATCGCCTTATTGTAATCTTGAATCGAGTTTTCATATGAGCCAAGCAAGGCGGCTATTCTGGCCCTGTTGAAAAGTGCGTCTTCGTGCTTTGGGTTTAAATTTAAGGCAGATGTAAGATCCTTAAATGCTGCACTAATGTTCTTCTGAAAGAACTCAGCTAAACCTCTATTGTAGAATATGTCAGCGTTCTTAGGGTCTAGTTCTAAAGCGCTGCTGTAGTCTTTTACGGCTCCTAAAAAGTCATTGCTTTCAAACTTTAAATCGCCATCTGCTATGTATCCTTCAGCGGTTTTCATCCTAAAGTTATTGGTTGCACCTAGTTTCGATGTAATCGGCAGCCTCTTCAACCCCCATTTCCCCTGCTAAATACCAGTCAATACAAGCTCCTGATGTTTCACCAAGCAGGCTTTTGCAAATTCCCCTGTTCATATATGCCGAACCATATTCAGCATCAAGAATAATTGCCTTGTTGCAATCTTCAACAGCACCATGATAATCTTTCAACTCTCTTTTGGCAACTGATCTGTTATGTAATGCCATTTTGTTCTTAGGGTTAAGATTGATGGCATAATTATAAGACTTCATCGCCTCGATATAATCTGCGGGATCTTGGAAGAAAAATGAGTCTCCCATTCTAACGTAGGCTAATTCATTTTTAGGGTCTATTTCAATTGCTTTTTTACAATCTTCAATAGCGCCTTTGTAATCTTTCATGTTTACATAAATGGCACTTCTAGAAGCATAGGCCATGCTATTTTCTGCATCAAGCTGAATAACGCGGTTAAAGTCTTGAATAGCTAGGATTCCTTTGCCAGATTCGAATTTAGCTTCTCCTCGCGCAAGCAAATAATTTGTGTTTTCCTTGTCTTTAGAGATAGCTTGATTGAGGTCTTCTATGGCCTCCGAATGGTTACCATCTGCCATTTTTTCCTTGGCAGACTTATAATAGTCATCCGCAGTTTGCGCGAAAGAACTTTGTACTACAATTAGCAATGTGAATAAGGCTGATATTCTTAACATGTATTTATAGGGCTTAATTACCGCCAAAAATACTCATCTGAATAAATGAAAAGGGTGTTTAAACGCGAAATTTACACTCAATCTTCGCAATAGTCGTTGAAAGACGCCATGGCTACCATGTAACCAAGCTTTTGTGCTTGCAAAAGATCA
Organism: Bacteroidia bacterium; assembly: GCA_047614525.1. Lineage (GTDB taxonomy): Bacteria > Bacteroidota > Bacteroidia > UBA10329 > UBA10329 > UBA10329. Next base: position 23,359 of record JBLHEU010000006.1, read on the forward strand.
TCGCAGGCTCCAGCTACATCACCATTTAAAAATTTAACTTCCCCACGCAGGGTATAGGTCTTGGCGTAGCCGGGGTCAAGCCTTACAGCTTTATCAAGGTCTTTTAAAGCCCCATCGTAATCTTGTACTCCTTTCAGCGCTATGCCTCTTCCAACATAAGAGTGTTTCTCGTTAGGATTAAGTTCAATAGCTGTCGTGTAGTCATTAATTGCACCATTAAAGTCCTCAAGCTTCCGTTTGGCCCGCCCTCGGTTTGCATAAGCATCACCGTAATCTCCTTTTAGCGCAATTGCAATATTGTAATCTTTAAGAGCACCGTAGTAGTCATCCAACTCATCTTTCACGTACCCACGATAGTTAAAAGCCTTTATGTAACGCGGGTCTTCTTCAATTGCCTTGTTAAGGTCTCTAAGTGCGCCTCTAAAATCTTGCATACTTGCCTTAGTCTGCGCTTTACGATAAAAGTCTTGCGCAGATTGTGCACTAGAATTTAGCGTAAATGAGCTTAAAAGAAAGATGAACACGAGTAAGCGCATATACCAAAAGTATCAAAATGCTAGGAGGTGACTACGATTGCGAGGCATAACTTAATCCAGTTTTCAACAATAATTAAGATTCAACATGATGCTTTGAAGCCTAGAAGCCACTAAATATTTAACGAAGTAGGTGTTAACTACTAATCGGTTTTAGTATAAAGACTAAGAACCACTGAACGGATCTCTGCTATTTTTTAGTTGCCATTTGAGCCTTAACCCAAAACCTGATAGGTTCAATAAAGCTATTGTAACTAGTAGAGTTACGTAGCGCTGTTCCTGCAGCGGTACTTGCTCCTGGAGTATTTGTTCCGAACTGATCAGATCCGCCACGCCCCATAGCTCTATCTCCAGCGGTTGGACCTTGATTGGCTTGTGTCACATTTGCTTGTTGCGAGGCTACATCTTGCTGAGGCATTTCATATCCGCCAGTCTCCAGGCCAATCGAAACAAGGTTGGTGGTTAGGGCAAGCGTGTCTAATGGAATTTTGGCAGAATAAACTAAAGATCTGGTTTTATCAAACTCAAGCGTTACCGTAATTCCATTTTGTGATACCCCATTGAAAATAGGCTGAGTTTTTCCGCCAAATTTCACATAGCCGTCAGTAGGAATCATTTGGTCCAGTCTTGCCTTTCCTAGCAAAATGCTTTGGTCATACTTGGTTCCGTATTCTTCTAATTCAGAGACTGGAACTTTGTCAGAGTAAATCGGAAACTGGATTTCATTTTTCTCTTTGTTCTTACCAGTTCCATCTAGATGTAACCTAAGGCCAGTTGTCAGAATTTTTTGAACCGTGAGTTGATCCTGAACATCAAACGAAACGTAGAGGAAATTCTCGTCATTTTCAATGTTGTACCTGATTTTAGAATCAGTATGATAGAAACGGAAAGCTTTGTCTTTTGTAGCGGGTTTCTTCCAGTTGCTTTCAAAAAGCTTATTCGAGCAGGCATTTAAGCTTACCGTTACAATTAGTAAAGCGATGATTTGTCTCATGCCACAAATTTGAGAAAACATCTCCGTAACATTTGCATAATTAATTAGTACACTTGTACTATAATCATTGCAAATAATGGTTGTGCCGTACTAATGTCACCTACCAAGGAGCGAATATTAAACACAGCAGTTGAGCTTTTCAATACGAAAGGCTTCGTAAGTGTGACTATGCGTGACCTAGCGAATGAACTAGAAATGAGCCTCGGGAACCTCACTTATCACTTCAAGAAGAAGGAAGAGTTGATGGAGGCGATTCATGGTCGAATCATAGAAGAGCGGGACGTAATGCTCGATTCGGTGCAGATGATCCCGTCTATTGAGAACATCCACCGACAGATGGTGCCATTATTACAACTCTACGAGCGATATCGCTTTTTACAGCAGGATATTTTGGAGGTAAGCCGTGCTTACCCTCACCTAGCAGAGATTATGCGCGGTCAATTCAAGAACCAGATTAGGTATATAAAGGCGATAATAGATTATTCCGTTGGTTCGGGTAATATGAATCCCCAAGCAAGAATGGGGCAGTATCAGCAATTGGCTGAAACGGTTTGGATGATTATCACATTCTGGTTAGCTCAGCGAGAACTCCGTGATCAGAAAGGGAATTTATACAATCAGGCCAGAAGTTCCATTTGGAATTTGACGATTCCCCTTTTGACCGAAAAAGGCCTGGCCAATTTCAATAAAATTGATTTTAACGAAGAAGTAATAGCGAATTGAAATGCAGACAATTCAATCAAACATAAATACCAACACGCAGGTCTTTAAGGACAACCGAGAAGGCATGTTGGAGTTGCTCAAAAAGCTTGATGGGCATTTAGAAGACAGCCGTTTTCAAGGTCGTGATAGCCATATTGCCAGGGCACGAACACAAGGGAAAATGCTTGCTCGTGAGCGGGTGGACATGCTTTTAGACCAAGATAGTCCGTTCTTAGAATTACTGCCTTTGGCAGGATTAGGAGGAAAAGGCTTCGGCACAGGCGGAACTAGTGTCGGTGGTGTCGGTATCGTTTCGGGCAGATTGGTCATGGTTATTTCCAATGTAGGAACGAATAAGAGCGGTTCAATCGATTTTGCAACACTGCAGAAAGCCATGCGATTGAACGAAATTGCTGGCGAAAACGAATTGCCTTGCATTAGTTTGGTTGAGAGTTCTGGTGCTAATCTTCCCGAACAGGCTAAGATTTTCAACCTCGGAGGAACCAACTTCCGCGATATTACCAGACGTTCAAAAAACGGTATTCCATCTATTTCGGTTGTGTTTGGAAACGCAACTGCTGGAGGTGCTTACATCCCGGGAATGTCTGACTATTCCATTTTCGTGAAAGGCCAAGCCAAGGTTTTCTTGGCTGGACCGCCATTAGTGAAAATGGCAACCAATGAAGTTGTTGATGACGAGACACTCGGGGGCGCAGAAATGCATTCCAAAATCTCAGGTGTTTCTGATTTCTTAGCTGAGGATGAATTAGACGGTATTCGAATTGCACGTGATTTGATTGAAACGCTCAAGCCAGCACAAACACATTTCCAACCAGAAAGATTGGCAGAAACACCCGTTTTTGATGAAGAAGAATTGCTCGGAATTGTTCCGCCAGACGTCAAAATTCCATTTGACATAAGGGATGTAATTGCTCGAACGGTTGATGGTTCCAAATTCACAGAATTCAAACCTGAATATGGCGAAACGCTTATTTGCGGTTGGGCAAATATTCATGGTTATCCAGTTGGAATTATCGCCAACAATGGCGTGCTTTTATCAGAAAGCGCCAACAAGGGCACGCACTTTATTCAACTATGTAATAAGAACGATGTGCCGTTACTTTTCTTTCAGAATATTACTGGTTTTATGGTTGGGAAAGACTACGAGCAAGGCGGCATAATCAAGCACGGAGCGAAACTCATCAATGCGGTTTCTAATTCAGAAGTTCCTGCAATTACTATAATGATGGGAGCCAGTTATGGAGCTGGTAATTACGCAATGATGGGCCGCGCTTATCAACCGCGTTTCTTGTTCTCTTACCCGAATACACGCATAGCGGTTATGGGGCCAGAACAGTTGGCAGGTGTAATGGGAATTATCCAAAAGCAAGCGGCTAAAAAAGCGGGAATGGATTATGACGAAGCACAAGCGAAAATGCTGCGAGATCATATGGTAAATGAAGCTGTGAAGCAATCAGATGCGTGGTATTCTTCAGGGCAACTGTGGGATGATGGGGTCATTGATCCACGGCAAACGCGCAACCATTTGGGTATGTGTCTCGCAGTGGTCAATAACACTACGGTTAAGGGAGCTGATAGTTATGGAATTTTCAGAATGTAAGCCATGAAAGTGAATACGATAAATACCATTCTGATTGCGAACCGAGGCGAAATTGCCTCACGGATTATTCGCACATGTAAGAAAATGGGCATCAGAAGTGTGGCCATTTATTCTGATTCAGATAGAGGAGCGCCTTATGCAAGAGAAGCCGATCAAGCCGTGCATATTGGTGGAAATGAGTTGGCGAGTTCTTACTTAAATCAAGACAAGCTTATATCAACTGCACAGAAGGTTGGAGCAGATGCCATTCATCCTGGTTTTGGGTTCTTGTCAGAGAATGCTGGCTTTGCCCAAAAAGTGCAAGATGCTGGTTTGATTTTCATTGGTCCTCGACCAGAAGCGATTGATGCCATGGGTTCTAAATCCAAGGCGAAAGACATTATGCGTAAGCACGATGTGCCTGTCATTCCTGGTTATCAGGGAGAAGATCAATCGGTAGAACGACTTTCTGCGGAAGCATTGAAAATGGGCTTTCCTGTATTGTTGAAAGCGGCCGCTGGAGGTGGTGGAAAAGGAATGCGCATCGTGGAATCCGAGAAAGAATTGAAAGCTTCCATTGAAGGTGCGAAGAGGGAAGGGTTGTCAAGTTTTGGGAATGACGAGCTCATTATTGAGAAGTATTTTCCAACCTCAAGACATATTGAGTTCCAGATTTTTGGAGACCAGCACGGAAACGCGATTCACATTTTGGAACGTGAGTGTTCCATTCAAAGACGGTATCAAAAGATTATTGAGGAAAGTCCATCGCCTGCGCTAACAGATGCGTTGCGTAGCGAAATGGGCGAAGCGGCTGTTAAAGCGGCCAAATCGCTGAATTACGATAATGCTGGAACGGTTGAGTTTATCCTTTCCGATAAGAACGAATTCTTCTTCTTGGAAGTGAATACGCGCTTGCAAGTAGAGCATCCTGTAACAGAAGAAATTTCAGGTCTTGACCTTGTTCAAATGCAGATTGAAGTGGCTGAAGGTCGTCCGCTTTCGGTGACGCAGGAGGACATTAAAGGAAACGGCTACGCCATTGAATGTCGATTGTACGCAGAAGATGCGGCCAACGATTTTATGCCTGCAACAGGCACAATTCTAAAATGGGCAACACCAGAAATTGACGGTCTACGGATTGAAACAGGCGTGGAAAGTGGCTCGGTCATTTCTACTCATTACGACCCGATGATTGCCAAGCTGATTACGCACGGCAAGGACAGAACAGAAGCTCAACGAAAAATGAGCGCGGCTTTGGCCAATCTCAATTGCCTCGGGCTGACAACCAATCAGGGTTTCCTGAAAGCGATTTTGGCAAATGCCGATTTCCAAGCAGGCAAGTACGATACGCACTTCTTGCTCAATCAATTCAGTTACAAGAAAGAGCAATCGCAACAAGCGATTGAACTAGCGGCTATTGCAGCTTCGGCATTTGATAAAGCTGAAAGAGAAAGCAAACGAACGCTTCTTCAGAACATGCCAAGTGGCTGGAGAAACAACTTCTATCAGCCGCAACAAGAGACTTTCTTGAATGGCCTAGATGAAGTACTTGTTAAATACAACGAAGCCAACTACACCATCGTCATTGCGAGTGACGAAGGAGCGAAGCAATCTCCTTCAGAGAACTACCAAGTCTTTGTTCAAGAAGTTTTTGGAGATGAAATTCTTTTGGAACTGAATGGAATTCAAGAACGATTTACGGTTGTGAAAAGTGGAAACGACTATTTCATTCAGCATGCACAGAATGGAACAGTTAACCTGACGAGAAAAGAGCGTTTCCCGATAAAGGAAGCCGAGAAAGTAAAAGGCGGTTACATCAGTCCGATGCCTGGAAAAGTGATAAAAGTGTTGGTAGAACCCGGACAAGAAGTAAAAAGCGGAGACGGACTTTTGGTGCTTCTTTCCATGAAAATGGAGAACACCATTTGTGCCGATGAAGATGGAACCGTTGAAGATGTTTATGTGAATGTGGAAGAGGACTTGGAAGCAGGTAAATTGCTTCTTAAAATGAAAAAAGATTAAGCGATGCACCAACTAAGAAACGTTGGGGTTCACGTTATAATCGCCATAGTACTTTCGATTTATAGCCCAATTATGATTGCAATTGCTGTTTTCATGTCCAACTATAGTAAACCCACAAAAGCCAAGTTGTATAAAACTGTTTTGTCGTTTATCACAAGTCTTTTAGCGATTGTCGTCTTAGTATCGCAAATGGGGCCATCGTTTGAAATTTGGTCATTAATCATAGCCATTACTTCAACTTTGATTGCGATTGGCAATACGTATTACGTTTTCAAACACAAGGTTTAGAAAAACATGTTCAAACAAGAAGACATCAATAAACTCACCGATTACACTTTCGCATTTCTGGAAGTGGAGCAAGCGGAGAATGTGCTGACGATTACGCTTAATCGGCCTGAGAAAAAGAATGCCTTGCATCCTGTAACGGCCAACGAGTTGGCGTTTGCGCTGACGTATGCTAAGGGCCAAAAAGACGTTTGGGCGGTTGTGATTAAAGCCAACGGAGATGTATTCTGTGCTGGTGCCGACCTGAAAGCATTCATGACGGGTGGCGGAGACACCAACACAACTGTTCCGAAAGCAGAAGGTGAAATTCTAATTGGAGAGCTATTTAACGAACTTCACAAACCGTGCATTGCGCAGGTAGAAGGAAACGCCTTTGCAGGTGCATTCTTGTTGCTTAGCGGTTGTACACATGTGGTGGCGGCAGACCATGTTATTTTTGGATTGCCTGAAGTGAAAAGAGGTTTATTTCCGTATCAGGTAATGGCTTCGTTAATGCAGGTAATGCCCGAAAGAAAAGTGTTGGATTGGTGTATTCAGGGATACAACCTAGATGCGGCCAAAGCGGCAGATTGGGGATTGGTCACACATCTCGCGCCATCGGAAAAAGTGGCTGAAACGGTTCAGGAATTAGTGAAAACGATTTTGGCGAATTCGCCAATTGCTATCAGAATGGGATTGGAAGCTTACCAACACATTAGAACAGACGATACAAAAGCCCAGCATCAGTATTTGCGTGGGATGTTGATGAAGACGCTTCAGACGAAGGATGCGCAGGAAGGTATTGCCGCCTTTAGAGAAAAACGAGAGCCGAAATGGAGTAATGAGTAGCGTTTAACCGCAAAACCGCTAAGAATGCGCAAAGAGCGCGAAGGAAAAATTTAAATAATCGAGTAAATAGTAATCATAGAATGGATTCAGTTGAAGTTGAAATATTTCTCTGCGTCCTTCGCGAAACCTCCGCGTCTCTGCGGTTCAAAAATTGAGAAACATGAAAAAAGTAATCATCTCCGCTTCGCTTACAGGAGTACTTGCCAACAGAAAGCAGTGCCCATACATCCCGTATACACCAGAAGAAATTGCTGAAGAAGGCCGCAGAGCTGTAGAAGCTGGGGCGAGCATTTTGCACATTCATGCGCGGAATGACGATGGCACGCCTGCATACGATGTGGAGACGTATACTCGCATCCATGAGGAGGTAAAAAAACGCACTCCAGATGCGATTATCAACTACAGTACAGGTGCTATTTCGATTACTCGAGAGGAGCGAATTGCTCATATTATTGCGCTGAAACCTGACATGGCAGCCCTGAATATGGGTAGCATGAATTATGGAATTTACTCGAAGAAAGCGAAGAAGTTTTACCACGACTTCATTTTCGAGAATTCGTTTACTGACATTCAGTTTTACTTGGATAAAATGAATGAAGCGGGTACACGCCCTGAGATGGAAGTGTTTGATAATGGTCACGTGAATAATGCGATGCCGTTTATTGATATGGACGTTCTGAAAAAGCCGTACAACTTCAGTTTTGTAATGGGCGTTTTAGGCGGATTGCCGCACAGCACCGCCAATATTCTTCATCAGAGTAGAACGGTTCCTGAGGGTTCTGACTGGCAGGTGATTGGTATCGGTAGAAAGCAATGGGCGAGTTTAGCTGCTGGAATTACGATTGGCGGAAACATCCGCGCTGGATTGGAGGACAACTTCTATTTGCCTGAAGGCGAAATGGCGAAGAGTAATGGCGAACTAATTGGTGCGGCCGCACAGATTACCCGAATGATGGGACGTGAAGTGGCGAGCATCGCTGAAGCGAGAGTGATGTTGGATATTCCTCTGAGAAAATAGATATGAGTAGTGAGATGAGAGTAGCAAGATGTTAATCAAAACACCTACTCAATTCTCATATCTCAAACCTTAATACTAGTATGAGCTACTTCACCGAAGAACACAACCAGTTTCGTCAATCGCTTCGCGATTTCTTGCAGAAGGAAGTCGTGCCGTTTGTGGACGAATGGGAAGAAGTTGGAAATCCGCCTCGTTCTATTTGGAAGAAGTTTGGCGATATGGGCTATTTCGGACTGCGTTTCCCAGAGAAATATGGCGGGCTGAAGTTGGATTTCTTTTATGATGTCATCCTTTTAGAGGAGTTGTCTAAGATTAATTCTGCTGGAACATCTGCGGCTATTGGTGCGCACACATATTTGTCGCTGGCACATTTGAATAATGAGGGTTCTGAAGAACAGAAAGAGAAATATCTGAAACCAGGAATTGCTGGAGATATGTTCGGTTGCTTGGCTATTTCTGAGCCCGTTGGTGGTTCAGATGTAGCAGCCATGAGAACCACTGGCGTTAAGGACGGAAATGATTGGATTATCAATGGAAGCAAAACATTCATAACGAATGGTGTTCTCAGCGATTACCTCGTCATTTCAGCCAAGACAGACCCTGAATTAAAACAGGCTGGCATTAGCATGTTTGTGGTAGATCGGAACACGAAGGGATTATCAGCCACCAAACTCGATAAGCTTGGTTGGCGTGCTTCAGATACAGCCGAAATGGCGTTTGCTGATATGCGTGTTCCTGCCGATGCTTTGCTTGGCGAAGAGAACCAAGGTTTCTACTACATCATGCAACAGTTTGCCTTGGAACGTCTTATTATGGCCATTGGCGGAGTTGCTGGTTCGGAATACGCGCTTCAGTATGGTTTAGACTATATGCGAGAGCGAGAAGCGTTTGGAAGACCTTTGACCAAGTTTCAAGAATTGCGTCATCGTATAGCGCAATTAGCCGCGGAAATT
>JBLHEU010000007.1:0-29384 GCA_047614525.1 Bacteroidia bacterium
GTAATAACAACACTATAAGCTCCGTGTGAAAGATTGTTTAGCTGGCTCCAAGTGTAAGTAGCTTCATCCATACTAAAGTTGGCCGAGTCTCCGCCCAAGCTGCTCCAATTGTAGTAATATGGAGTTGTTCCTCCTTGAAGGTCTGCTCTTACAGCCCCATTAGTATACAAGCATGTGTCTGCTCCAGAAGTAAGGTCAAGAACTAGCGGTAGTGGCTCTAAAACACTCAAGGTTGTATCAGTAACACAATTTTGTGCATCCGTTACGGTAACGGTGTAAGCACCAGGCGCTAACCATTGAATAGAATCTGTTGTTTGCGCCAAGGGGTCACTCCATTGAACATTGTATGTACCATTCGGTAATGAAACTCCGCCAACGGGTTGAACAATTGCAGTTCCATTATCATCACCATTACATAGAATATTATTATGAGACGCATTGGCTACTAATAATGTAGGCTCGCCAATAATGAAATCTAACGAGGTTTGACAACCCACACCGTCTGTTACTGTAACAGCGTAGGTTCCAGCAACAAGACCAGATAAAGTGTCAATACCACTAACGTTATTTAGCTGCTGTACTTGTGCTCCAGTCTCATCATAAAGAGTAAAAGAAACTGGGTAAGTACTTCCAATTGGGTCAACGCTTACAAGGCCATCAGCACTTTCAAAGCAGAGGGCATCTGTTGGTTCAACAGCAATATCAACGTTTCCTAGGGTTACTAAAATTGAATCCATTACCTCAATAAGCGAACAAGCTGAACGGTAAGAGCAGTAATACCATGTTGGTACAACTGGTATCACGGTAATTGTGTTTGTGCTACCTAAAACGTTTCCGTCTTGGTCTGTCCACTCTAAAACTTCAGAACCAATTGGAATTGGATCGAAAGGAATTGTTTCATCAATTGTATAACTGCCCAATCCATCTGGGGTAAACCTAACAGCATCGTTGACTACAGCCCATTGTGTAGGGAAATTTCTACCTGGAACTATGACTGACTGTGTGCCTCCTGCATTTTCCAAACCATGGATTGCCGCACCGCCATTCCAAGCGGCACAAAGAGGTTTATTGGCAATGTGCGTTTCTATAATGTTTGTGTTCTCGTAGAGTTTAACCTGCATTGAGAATTCCAAGGTTGTACAACTGAACATGGCAATGTCGGTGAAATCAACAACGAAAACGCCATCTCCACAATCCGCGGCATTAGTGCCTCCTGAACCTGCTCCAGGGTTGGTATCTTGCCATGGAAACATAATCGCATTATCTGGAACACCAGGGGTTGGGCTTGCAGCACCAATATTCCATGGTGAGCCCGTTCCAGCAGTTGCTAAATCGAACGTTATATAACCGTTTGAAGACGCAACACACTGTGTATATACGTTTCCAAAATACTCAAATGGAAAACCAATATTTACTGCCTGTGAGTGAGTATCATCGGTATTAAGATCCAAGACAGCAGCTGAACCAGTTCCTCCAGTTCCAGAAGTAATAGCGGTCAAATCGATTGGCGTGCCGTTACAAACCGATGTGTCTGGTGGCCCAACATCAATCGTTTGTGCACTTATCATGCTCGGAGAAATGAAGAGAACGACAAGCAGCATTGCAGTTGCAAGCTGATATACGTTTTTAATGGTGGGTGAAAATCTCATTTTCTTGGGTTAGCCAATTTTCAAAGATACAAAGATGTACTTATCGGTTAAGGTTGATTTTTCCATTGAAAACCCTGTTTTCTACAACGTTTTCTTTCAGGATTACAGTCCAGATATAAACTCCAGATTCTAGTTTAGGATTTGCATTGTTCTGTTTTCCATTCCATGGCTCAGAAGCATTAGATGTTCTGTAAACCACTTGTCCTGTTCTTGGATTGGTAATATTCATTTCGAAACCAACACCCATTTCTGGAAGCGCGGCAGGCATAAATGCTTCGTTAAATCCATCTGCATTTGGAGAGAATGTATTTGGAGCTAGAAGGTCGAAATCCTTAGCTAAATCATATTTTTCGTCCATTGTATTAGAGCAACCGTAGTCGTTTGTAACAGTAAGCTTGGCCGTGGAAGTTCCTTCATTTCTGAAAAGATGATTTGCAGAATTTCCAATTATTCTTGTTCCGTCAGAGAAACTCCAAACGGCAGTTTCCGAAGGCTGAACGGCTGTAGTAAACCTGTAAAGAGGTATAGCTACATAACCATCCAGTTTTCGTTCGGCCGAGAATATCGGCCTCGGGGTTGGATTCACGGTAACATTTACCGTATAATCTGATGTTTTTGAACCGTTGTCAGCTTTTAAGCTTACCAAGTAGTTTCCGGGTAGAACAAAACTGTGAACTGGGTCTGATTCTGATTTTGATGTTCCATCGCCAAAACTCCAATTCATGGTGGCGGATTTGTCTGATGACTCATTTATGAAGCTGATATCCTCACCAACACAAATCGTCAACAAACTAGGAAGGAACTTGGCTACTAACTGCTTTTCTTCAACAGCAGGAATTGTTTCAACCTGATTTGGCTTTTCAGAAGGAGCAAATTGAGTATCCTCATGCGCTGGTTCAATCGATTTAGCTTCATCTGCTAATTGCTCAGCTTTTATTTCTGCCGGTTCTGTGATTGACTTCTTATTAGATACTTCGGCTAAATTTTGTTCTGATTTTACTGGAGTTTGTTCTACAGCAACCTCATCTGTTGCTTCTTCTTTACTGTTGATAGAAACCTCAACTGGCGCATCTTTTTTCTTGTCTGCAACCTTCTCGGTTTTTTCAATTGGGGCAGGTTCTGATTCTGCAATTTCTTTAGTGTCAGACATGTACCATGCAGTAGCCACAGTTGTAACTAATACTGCAATTACAGCAACGGCTTTCCAGCCAAACTGGCTTCCTCCGCTGGCGGCACCGCCTGCTGCTGGTAATTGCTCGGCCAATTGGGCCCAAGCACCAGCATCGTAAGGCATCTCGAAATTTTCGAGACTCTCCTTTATTTTATTGTCAAATGGGTTACTCATGTTTTCTTAAAGTCGGTGAGCAAATTGTTTGCTCAATATTTTTCTCATGTTCATTCTTGCTTTCGCAAGGTTTGATTTTGAGGTTCCTACGCTTATTCCTAGTTCGTCTGAAATTTCTTGGTGCGAATAATTCTCCATTACATATAGGTTAAATACCATTTGATATGCTGGTGAGAGTTGTTGCATTGCTTCTATAACGTGCTTTGGCTGAATGGTTTCCTCTGGCTCGTCAAAAAATTCATGTTCGTCTTTGTCATCTGCTAAATTCAGTACCCGAAAATCATCGTCTGGCACTAAGTCTTGGTGTTTTTTTCTTCTAAATGAATCAATTGCATTGTTTGTAAAAATCCTCCTTACCCATCCTTCAAACGACCCGTCATGCTTGTACTTATGAAGATTCCCAAATAGCTTGATAAAGCCTTCTTGTACCAATTCTTTTCCTTGGTCAAGATCTTTCGTGTATCTCATACATACACTCAACATTTTACCGTAAAACTGTTCGTAGATCTGTTGCTGGCATCTTCGGTCGTTGTTCAGACTACCTGCAATGAGATCTTGGAGTTCTTGGTTGGTTAATTGCACGCGCTTAGATAACGAGGTTGATTTCTGGTGGTTGCCTGAGGAGGATTCAATATTAATCAAATGGGGACAAGGAGTAAGGGAAGAGGAATAAGTTTTGTTTAGCTGACAGAGGCAGTGTCTCGCTCTAAAGATGTTCTTAGGTTCTTGTCTGCTTCATGAAGGCATGTGTTTCAGGTGGCGCGTTAGGGATAATAGCGGTATCCTTTTTCTGAATCTTGTCCGCCTCAAGAGAAGAAGTGTGTTGGGAAAAGATAAAGCGGTTAGCCCGACCCCGTGCTATAGATTTTGAGCATCTGGACCTGAGTTGCTGCGGGGTAACGCCCAAATAATAATAGGGGTTTGCAAATACGTATACTAGCCGCTTTTGGTGCAACCGCATCTTTTCTACTTTTGCGCCTGCCCAAAAGGCAAATCATAATCGATAACACTTAATAAAATACAATGAAAGTTACAGTAGTAGGAGCAGGAGCGGTTGGTGCAAGTTGCGCTGAATATATCGCTATCAAAAACTTTGCTTCGGAAGTTGTTTTAGTAGATATTAAAGAGAATTATGCTGAGGGTAAGGCCATGGATCTTATGCAAACGGCTACGCTTAATGGTTTCGACACCAAAATTGTTGGAAGCACTAACGATTATTCTAAAACGGCAGGTAGCAACATTGCTGTAATTACTAGTGGTATTCCGCGTAAGCCAGGAATGACTAGAGAGGAGTTGATTGGTATTAACGCTGGTATTGTGAAATCTGTAGCTAAAAGCTTGATTGAGCATTCTCCTGAGGTTATCATTATTGTGGTGAGTAACCCAATGGATACGATGACTTACTTGGCGCATAAAGCAACAGGTTTGCCGAAGCATAGAATTATTGGAATGGGTGGAGCACTAGACAGCGCTCGTTTTATGTACAGACTAAGCGAAGCTTTAGAATGCCCAGGATCTGATGTTACTGGAATGGTTATCGGTGGACACAGCGATACTGGAATGCTTCCATTGACAAGATTGGCGGTTAGAAACGGTGTTCCTGTTTCTGAATTCCTTTCTTCTGAAAGACTAGAAGAAGTGAAAGAGGCGACTAAGGTTGGTGGCGCTACACTTACAAGAATGCTAGGAACTAGCGCTTGGTACGCTCCGGGTGCGGCTGTTTCTTCTTTGGTTCAGGCAATTGCTTGCGATCAGAAGAAAATGTTTGCATGTTCTGTTATGTTGGATGGAGAGTACGGTTTGAGTGATCTTTGTATCGGTGTTCCAGTTATTCTTGGAAAGAACGGTATCGAAAAAATCGTTGAGATTGATTTGAATGATGCTGAGAAAGCTAAGCTTGCAGAAAGCGCTGAAGGTGTGAAAAAGACAAACGGATTGCTTGAAGAAGCAACAGCGTAAGCACAACTGCATTAAATTTGAAGGGTGTTCCTATATTGGAGCACCCTTTTTTAGTTCATGGAGTTTCCTGTACCTATTCGTTTTGTTGAAATTGAAGGCTCTGGCGTGCACATCGCCATTAGTGGGTTTATTAACGGAAATCTGGCCAATATTCTGATTGATACAGGAGCTTCGCAAACAGTACTTGATAAGAATCGGATAAGTCTTTTTTCTGATCAGCAGGAGTTTGAGAAAGCAGAGAAACTCTCAAAAGGTTTAGGAACCGATAGCATGGAGGGCTTTCAGTTTTGCATCAACCAATTTATTCTAGGAGATATTTTGCTTGAACATTATGATGTAGTTGCGTTGGATTTATCGCACATCAATCAGTCTTATGCTGAGCTAAATATTAATCCTATAGATATGGTGCTTGGCGGGGATTTTCTAAGGAAGTATTCTGCAACTATTAAGTATGATAGTGCAGAATTGTGGTTGAGGTTCTAATCAATCAAGAAATCTCTTTTTCCACTTTGGTTCCGGAACCCAACAAACTTCTTTTTCGCCAAACCACTTGTACCGATTTTTTGCAATCCAATCGTAAACTGGGTTTCTGATAAATTTCGGGATTATCAACAACACAGAGGCAGCTTTCCATAAACCGTTGAGGTGTTTTGCAAGTTGTAGAGCGGCATCACTTTTAACGTAGACTTTATCGTTTTCCAATAAAACCAAACTAGATGCGTAACCCGCTGGAAGGTTGGCTTCCTTTAACGTTTGCGCCCCAAATTCTGATTGAAGCGAAGCAAAATTCACATTCTCCTTTCCGTTTCTATCTAAGACAAATAGTACCGACCCACTGCATAAGTTGCAGACGCCATCAAACAGTAGTGTAGGGTTTTCTTGGTTCATTACTTCTTTATAATAAACCGTTTGGTAGCCAGGTTATTATCTGACAGCATGCGCATAAAATAAAGCCCTTCACTTAATCCCTCAAGGTTAATGGTTTCTCTAATTACGTTGTGTTTAACCGATTGCCAAACCAATTTTCCAAGGGCGTTGAAAACAGTTAGCTCAACTTTCCCAGCAAATGGAGTGTGTGGCTCAATTGAAAACGTTCCGTTGTTTGGGTTTGGATAGAGGTTCAATCCAAACTTGCCTGTTTTAATCTCATAATCAATCCCGCTTATTACCAGTCCTTCAGACGAACCTTTATAGTAAGCCAAACCTCCAGCCAAATTGCCGATTATAACTTCTGGCCGAGTATCGTTTGTCAAATCTCCAATACAAATAGTGGCTCGCTCACCTTCAAAAATGGGGAACTCACCAACTTTATTGAAAGAAGGTTTAACCGTAAAAGTGAAGTTTGGCCGCTCTGTATTTGAGCCTTGGTGTTCAATTGCACAGCCGCTGAAATTCCCAGACCTGCTGTAAGCATTTGAGTTAAAACTTGTAAGAGAATACTCTGCGTTGAGGTTTGCTCCAGCTCCAAAAGTTTGAAACCAGCAGAACTCTACAATCAGATTAGAAGTTCCATCCCAAATAATAGGAGTTTGAGCGTTGTATTCTACAAATCCTTGCGGTACCGTTCCTGTGGAGACGAAAAAAACCGTGGTAAAGCCATCAACAAATCCGTTCAATTCTTCCAGGTCTGTCAAACCCATTTTAACGAAGAACTGTGCATGAGGTACGCTTGGGCCATTTGCGGTTGTTAAAGCCAGTTTTTCAATTACGCCTTGCGATAATCCTTGATCGAGTAATTCATCAGCCGTAATCAAGTATTGATTTCTTCCGCTGGCCGATGCAAAAGCAAATGGAGTTGTTTCTCCTGCTGTACTAAATGAAGTTCCGGTTCCAACTTTGCCAACCAGTTGCTCCGGACCGTTTACTACATCAGAGATTTCGTCATATAGGTCAATTACTCCACTTTCAGAACCTACAAGCATTTTCATCTGGCCCTGGTTCTCAAATATAAATGGAGTGCTATAGCCGAAAGAAAGGCCGTTTCTACGCATATCTACACCACCCCAATTAGCATCGTTTAAAACATACGTTGGGCTGGTTGGCGTACCTTCATTTACATAAAGATTAAGGTTTCCGTTTCGCTCTCCAATAACCATATCAAGCAGCAGGTCTCCATCCACATCATAAAGAAAAGGTGTGGCAAATTGCCCAGTAATGTCAATGTTTTGATAGCCGGGAGCGGTTAATGAAAAAGCGCATGGATTGTTTGCGCCAGCGCTATTCTCAAAAAGGTGAACGCGGCCAGTTGCATCGCCAATAATCATGTCGTAATCCCCGTCATCATCTATATCGCCAAAAGTTGGCGAAACGTTTCCTAATGATAAACTGGAAATGTCAATTAAATCGCGTGTTTGCAGCGTAAATGCAGGGACTGTTCCTGTTCCAGTATTTCGGTAATAAGCTAGCTGCGATGTGTAAACACCAGTACTTTGAAAGTATCCTCTATTTCCAACCAACAAATCATCTAAGCCGTCTTGGTCGTAATCGAAAAGAACCGGATAAGCAGCTGTTCCAAGTTCAATCATCTCATCTTGTAAGAAGTTGTTCTTTACAAAACTCAAATCGTAATCCGTACTCGAGCTATTCAAATAGAGGTAGCTTCCTTCATGGTCGTGCCCATTGTTTTCCTGATATGGAGAAGCAAGAATATCATCCTTGCCATCATTATTTACATCAGCTAAAAACGCTGCTGGAAAAGTGTAAATGTTAACAGGATCGGTGTTACCAAGGATCTGCGGGAATGTCAAATCCTGCTCCGTCATATTTGCCGAATTAGCATCGCCACCATTCGTTAGAATATTCATTGTATTAAAACTGACTACGCTTAAGGCCAAATCTTGATCACCGTCTCCGTCTTTGTCAAGGCCAAGCATAGTAAAGCCAGAGTGTGCACCAGAGTTTGCGGCAGATTCCTGCACATTGCCAATGTTGTTTCCTCCTTTACATGTAATGCTGAGGTTAACGGCAATTGTTGATGGGTCTTCCTCGAAATTCCCCCAACAAGGGTCGGCTAAAACCATAATCAAACTATCAGCATGGCCGTATAATTCTATGGATTGATTCTGATGGTATTCTGCAGAAGTCCCGAAAAGGCTGAAGGTAACTAAGTCCATATCCGTATCGCCATCCACATCCATTATTGCCGGTAAATCGGTTGGACTTACATATATATTGATGTTTCCACTGCCATAATTAGAAAGTAGTTTTCCAGTCATTAAAGTGAAAATGAGCGTATCGGCAGTTCCATCATTTCTATAAACGGCTAGACCTCCATTTGAGTAAGTGAAAATGTCGTTTTTACCATCAGCGTTAAAATCGCGAAGCAATATCCAATCATGTAATCTGCCTCGGCTTGGTAAATGCTGATTAGTGAACATCTCACGGTATTCCGGAGCAATTTCCAACTCATTACTTTCATTCATGGTCAGACAAATAAGCTTGTCGCCACTTTTATCAAACACCAATAAATCGTTGCGGCCATCCGCATTAAAATCTATATTAGAAAACTGCGGATGGTTCAGTCCACCAGCCCAAGGCAATTCTAATAATCCATCTTCTTCAGAAACTTGAACTGAATCGTAACGATTAAAGTAAAGTTGGCCAAATGCGTTAGCAGTAAATAGAGTCAGAAAAAAGGGAAGTAGGATTTTCATACGAAGAATAAGGCTTTGTATTTAAGACAAATGTACGTTCAAAAGGTTGCTAAAAACTGTCATATGCCGCGCGAAATAGCCGTCAATTATCAACCCTAAATACTGTATTGCTATTGAGTGGGCGTTCTTCTATATTTGCACGCTCTAAAAAAGAGAGGTATAACCATACACAATTTACAATGCAAAATAAAGGCGCTATAAGAGTTTTCGCCATCCTACTCGCTCTGGTATGTCTTTACCAGTTATCCTTCACAGTTGCTACTCGCATGGCGGAGAGCACGTTTGAAGAAATGAGTGAAACCGACCAGAAAGAGGCTGATAAGTATCTTGAGGAGTACCGATATGATGTTGGTGTTGCTGAGTTTACTTATATGGAATGCAAGGCAAAAGAGTTAAATCTTGGTCTTGACCTTAAAGGTGGAATGAACGTAACACTTGAGATTTCTGTTCAGGAAATGATTAAGTCGTTGGCAAACAACAGCTCAGATTCAACATTCAATCAGGCAATTAGAAATGCTGTTGCACAGCAAAGCGAAACACAAGAAGACTTTGTAACTCTCTTTGGTGCTGAGTTCGAAAAGCTGGATCCAAACGCAAGATTGGCTTCGCCAAAAATCTTCGGTTACACCCTAAAAGAGAAGATTGAAGGAGACGCAACTAACGCTGAGGTGTTAGAGGTTATTCGTGCAGAGAAAGAAGCTGCAATCGACCAAGCTTTTGAAGTGCTAAGAACACGTATCGATAAGTTCGGTGTAACACAACCAAACATTCAAAGACTTGAAGGTAGCGACCGAATCTTGGTTGAATTGCCTGGTGTTAAAGAACCTGAGCGTGTTAGAAAGCTATTGCAAGGAACTGCTCAGCTTGAGTTTTGGGAGACTTATGATAACGAAGAAGTTTACGGCTATTTATCAGAAGCAAACAAGGTTATTGCTGATTACGAAGCAGGTCAAACTGATTCTGACAGCCCAGCATCTACTGATACTGCCGCTGCTGCAATTGATGAAGACCCGTTAACTGCCATTGAAGACCCGCTTACAGCTATTGATGCTGCGGAGCCAGATACAACTGAAGGTTCTCTTTTAGATGAGATTGGCGGAGATGCAACTAATGATACAACTGCAGGTGATGCACTTTCAGATGAAGAGTTTGCTGCAAATAGCCCTCTTTGGTCTGTTCTTTCTCCATCTGCTTCGCAAGAAGGTTTGTTTAGAGGGCCGGTTGTAGGGTACTGTGGAGTTAAGGATACTGCCAAAGTCAACAAGTACTTGGCAATGGATCGAGTAAAATCAATTTTCCCAAGGGATTTGAAATTCTACTGGACAGTTAAGCCAATAGATGTTGAAGATCCGGCTCGGGTTCATCAGTTGATTGCTATTAAAGTTACAAGTAGAGATGGTGTACCACCTTTGGATGGTTCAGCAATTAAAGATGCAACAGGAGATTACGGTCAGTTCAGTTCTTACGCTGAAGTAACCATGAGAATGAATGCTGAAGGTGCTGCGGCTTGGGAAAAGCTAACTGGAAGCAATGTTGATCGTTCAATTGCAATTGTTCTTGACGATTACGTTTATTCATTCCCTAATGTAAATCAGAAGATTAGCGGAGGAACCTCATCCATCACGGGAGATTTTACTATTGCTGAGGCGAAAGACCTTGCAACTGTTCTTAAAGCAGGTAAACTTCCTGCTCCAGCTACAATTGTAGAAGAAGCAGTTGTTGGACCAACTTTGGGTTCTGAGTCGTTGGTAAAAGGTATGGTTTCGTTTATCGGAGCGGTACTTCTTGTTCTCGTTTTCATGATTTTTTATTACGGAACAGCAGGTTGGGCAGCCAACTTAGCGCTGATTGCTAACGTATTCTTCGTGTTCGGTGTTCTTGCATCTTTAGGAGCTGTTCTTACGCTTCCTGGTATTGCAGGTATCGTTCTTACAATTGGTATTTCAATTGACTCAAATGTTCTGATTTTTGAAAGAATTAGAGAAGAGCTTAACCGCGGAACAGGAATGCGATTGGCCGTTACTCAAGGCTATAACGCAGCTTACTCTGCCATTATCGATGCCAACGTAACATCATTACTTACAGGTATTATCCTTTACGTATTTGGTTCGGGTCCAATTCAAGGATTCGCCACTACGTTAATCATCGGTATTTTCTGCTCATTATTTGCATCTATCTTCTTAACTCGATTGATTTTCGAAGGAAGATTGGCTCGCAAGAAGAACATTACAGTTGCAACCAAGCTTTCTCAAGGTGCTTTCACCAAAGTGAATTTCGACTTCGTTAAGAAGCGCAAGATTGCTTACGTTTTTTCTGGAATCGTAATCATCCTAGGTGTTACATCTATGGGATTAAGGGGATTCAATTATGGTGTAGATTTCCTTGGTGGACGTTCTTACATGGTTGAGTTTGTTGATGACGTTAATACGGAAGAGGTAGCAAGCTCTCTTGGTGACGCTTTCGGGACTCCTCCAACAGTAAAAACTTTTGGTGCGGATAATCGAGTTAAGGTTATTACCGCGTACAGAATTAATGATGTAGGCGAGAATGTTGATAATGAGGTTGAGAAAGCTTTAGAAGATGTGTTGGAGAAACGTACTGAGAACCCTGGAACAATTCTTAGTTCTCAGAAAGTAGGGCCAACAATTGCGGATGATATTAAAGTGTCAGCGCTCTTGTCAATCGTCTTTTCGCTTATCGCAATTTTCCTTTATATCCTACTTCGATTTAAGAAATGGCAGTACAGTTTAGGAGCTGTAATTGCCTTGTTCCACGATGTATTGTTTGTACTGTCGTTGTTCTCAATCTTCTATGGTTTTGCACCATTTAGCATGGAAATTGACCAAGCATTTATTGCGGCAATACTTACAGTTGTAGGTTATTCGATTAACGATACCGTGGTTGTGTTCGACCGTATTAGAGAGTATCAAAACGAACATATGGCTAAAAAGAGCTCAATAATGACTGTAGCAAATAATGCACTTAATAGCGCATTAAGTCGTACGGTAATTACGTCTGTAACCACGTTTATTGTTCTCTTGGTATTATTCCTCGCTGGAGGCGAAACAATCGCAGGATTCTCTTTTGCACTTCTTGCAGGTGTAGTTGTAGGAACGTACTCTTCGGCATTCATCGCAACTCCGGTCATGCTGGAGTTCATGAAAGATGAACCCGCATTGGATAAAAAGAAAAAGTAATTATAAAAGGCTCCGAGTAATCGGAGCCTTTTTACTTTTACAACATGAATCAAGTAATTCTATTCTTGAATTTTGGCGGAGGCGAGATAATCGTGGTGCTACTTGTCGTACTGCTATTTTTTGGCTCTAAGAAAATTCCTGAGCTAGCGCGAGGGCTCGGTAGGGGAATGCGAGAGTTTAAAGATGCTACTAGCGGTGTGCAAAGAGAGATTGAAGAAAGCATGAAAGACACTCCAAAACTAAAGGCAAAGGCAAAACCTACTCCAATTCCAAAGCAGGTTGACGATAATTCAGTTAGTCAGTAGAAGTAAAACTCATTTTATTGTTGAAAAAGCCCCTATTTGGGGCTTTTTTTGTGCTCAGCGGATAATTTTTACTTTTTTATCTTAACACACCCCTATAAAATAGGGGTGTGTTAAGAAATAGTTGAAAAATATTAAATATAACCTCGGGCAATACAATACCTTTACGGTATAAAGTCGTAAAACCCAATTATTTAATCGCATTATGAAGGTAAAACTGGAATACATTTGGCTAGATGGCTATGAGCCAACTCAGAATATGAGGTCTAAAACCAAAGTTGAGGAACACGAAAATTTCCAAGGAACGGTAGAAGAATTAGGAAACTGGTCGTTTGATGGTTCATCGACTAGACAAGCTACTGGAGATTCTTCAGATTGTCTATTGGTCCCTGTTGCCATTTATCCAGATCCAATGAGAGATAATGGATGGTTGGTAATGACCGAAGTGATGAATGCTGATGGTACACCACATATCTCAAATTCAAGGGCAACAATTGAAGATGAAGACAATGATTTCTGGTTCGGTTTCGAGCAGGAATACTTTATCATGGATAGAGAAACAGAATTGCCTTTAGGGTTCCCAAGAGGAGGTTTCCCTGGGCCACAAGGAATGTACTACTGTTCTGTTGGTGGAAGACACACTTTTGGTAGAGACTTAGTAGAAGAACATGCTGATGTTTGCATTGCTGCTGGCTTGAATTTCGAAGGAATTAACCAAGAAGTTGCTTCTGGGCAATGGGAATTCCAATTGTTTGCAAAAGGAGCCAAGATAGCTGGTGACGAAATTTGGATTGCTCGATATTTACTAGATCGACTTACAGAGGGCTATGGCTGGTATATTGAGTATCATCCAAAACCAATTAAAGGAGACTGGAATGGTTCGGGAATGCACGCAAACTTCTCCAATACTACGTTGAGAACTTGTGGGTCTAAAGAAACGTACGCTGCAATTTGCGAGGCGTTTAGACCACTTACTACTGAGCACATTCACGTGTATGGAGAGCATAACGATCAGCGATTAACCGGTGAACACGAAACTGCTTCAATTACGGATTTCTCTTATGGTATTTCTGATCGTGGAGCTTCAATCAGAATTCCTTTGATGACAGTTGATAATGGTTGGAAAGGGTATTTGGAGGATAGAAGACCAGCTTCAAATGCAAACCCTTATAAGGTTGCTGCTAGAATTATTAAGACAGTAAAAAGTGTAGAAGTAGCAGGAGTTACTGCTTAATCTCACAATAGAATAATTGAAAGGCTCGGTTTATCCGAGCCTTTTTTACACCCAAAAAGTCATGGCAAAACAAAGATTTCAAGCGCTAAGTGAAGTAAATACTCGGAAGCCGTTACCTGTTGTTGCGCCAGCAGGAAAGGTGTCGGATTATTTCGGTTCAAGCGTTTTTTCTTGGAAAGTAATGCGACAGTTTCTCCCTGGAGATATTTATACTGTACTTAGAGAAAGCGTTATAAAGGGAATTACCATTGATCGATCTACTGCACAGCAAGTGGCTTCTGCCATGAAAGCTTGGGCGCTCGAAAAAGATGCAACACATTACACACATTGGTTTCAGCCGCTTACGGGTTCAACAGCAGAAAAGCACGATGCTTTCTTTGAGCCGTTGGCTGATGGTTTTTCAATGGAAGCATTTGGCGGAGAGCAGCTTATTCAGCAAGAACCAGATGCATCTAGCTTTCCAAATGGGGGCATACGGAATACGTTTGAGGCAAGAGGCTACACAGCTTGGGACCCGTCAAGTCCAGCATTCATTTTTGGGAAAACGCTTTGTATTCCAACTGTATTTGTTGCGTACACCGGAGAAAGTCTTGACCATAAAGCGCCTTTGTTACGATCAGCTCATTTCATTGATAAGGCTGCTACAACGGTAATTCAAGAATACTTTGACCGGAACGTTTCTCGCGTGATATGTACGCTTGGTTGGGAACAAGAATACTTTCTTGTCGATCGCGCATTATATAACGCCCGGCCAGACCTTGCGTTAACTGGCAGAACGCTATTCGGACATTCCTCCGCTAAGGATCAACAGTTAGACGACCATTACTTCGGCTCAATCAACGAGCGGGTTATGGCTTACATCCGAGATTTTGAAATCGAGGCATTAAAGCTTGGTATCCCTGTAAAAACGCGGCATAACGAAGTTGGTCCAGGCCAGTTTGAATGCGCCCCAGTATTCGAGGAAATGAGTTTGGCCGTTGACCACAACCAACTACTTATGGATGTGATGGAGAAGATTGCCTTGCGTCATGACTTGCGTGTTCTTTTTCATGAAAAACCATTTGCTGGAATCAACGGTTCTGGTAAACACAATAACTGGTCGTTAGCTACCGATACTGGCAAAAACTTGCTCAGCCCAGGGAAAACGCCAAAGAAGAACCTTCAGTTTCTAACGTTTTTTATCACTACAATTCGAGCGGTTTACGAACATGCTGATTTGTTACGCGCTAGCATTGCAAGTGCAGGAAATGATCATCGATTAGGAGCGAACGAAGCCCCACCAGCAATCATTTCGGTTTTTATTGGGTCTCACCTCACCAAAGTTTTGGATGATTTGGAGAAATGGATTAAGCAGGGTGAGAAAATGTCTCCTGATGATAAAACGGAACTAAAACTCAACATCATAAAGATTCCAGAGATTCTGTTGGATAATACAGACAGGAATAGGACATCACCCTTTGCGTTTACGGGAAATAAGTTTGAGCTAAGAGCTGTGGGTTCAACCGCTAACTGCTCATCTCCTATGATGGTTTTAAATACGATTGTTGCTGATCAGCTTGTTAAATTTCATGCTTCAGTTCAGAAACTTGTTGCTAAGGATGTAAAGAAAGATGAGGCCATTTTTCAAGTTCTTAAGCAATACATTATAGAATCGAAGAATATCCGTTTTGAGGGAAACGGATACGGTGATGAGTGGGTGAAAGAGGCTAAGAAAAGAGGACTTTCTAATCTTTTAACCACACCGGCAGCCCTGGATAGTGTGCTAAGTAAAGAGGTTCGTGATTTATTTGAGCGTAACCAAATTCTCAGTCAAAGAGAACTGGAAGCACGATATGAGATTGATTTAGAAGGCTATGCGAAAAAGATTCAGATTGAATCAAGAGTGATGGGGGATCTTGCTGTCAATCACATACTCCCAGTTGCCGTTGAGTATCAAAACCTTTTAATTCAAAATGTGACAGGGTTGAAGACATTGTTCTCCGAAAAGGAATTCAAAGAACTTTCTGGACAACAGATGTCAACGATAAAAAATATTTCTGAGCGTATACAAAGAGTCAAGTTATTGACCGAAGAAATGCGAGATGCAAGGAAAAAAGCCAATCGGTTAACGGACCCTAGAGCAAAGGCAGGGGAATACTGCGCTATGGTTCTGCCATTTTTTGAAAATTTGCGAAGAGAGGTTGATAAACTAGAGATGGTGATTTCTGACGAATATTGGCCATTACCTAAATATCGAGAATTACTTTTTAACAGGTAATCTGAAATATACACTTTGTTTAATCTATTTTTAACTCAATATAATATTGGATTGGTTGGGTGATGATTCTCGGAATACTCAAGTTGGCAAGTGAAATATTTCTTTATTTTAGCGGCTGTGTTAAAACAAGCATAAAAACCATGAGAATAACCAAGTTCTTACTCGTAGCCGTTATTGCAGGATTGTTGTCAGTCAATGCTAGTGCTCAAAAAGATCACTTAGTAGAGGCAAACCAAACCTATGAAGCGGGTCAATACTTCGAAGCGATTACGCTTATGAAGAAAGCCTATTCTAAAGAAAAGGATAATGCTAATAAGGCTGATATCATCTACAAAACGGCAGAATGCTACCGTTATGTAAACGATATGAAACAAGCAGAGACTTGGTACAGAAAAGCCATCAAAATCAAATATCCTGAAAACAAAATTCAGTTGTACTATGCTGACGCTTTGAAAGCGAATGGCAAATTTGAAGATGCAATTGTTGAGTATGAAAAGTATGCTGAATTGGTTCCGGACGACCCGAGAGGAAAGAACGGTGCAGAAGCTTGTGCTCTTGCCCAAAAGTGGATTGACAACCCTTCTCGATATGTGGTGGAGAATGAAGTTCAATTGAACGGAAAGCAGATGGATTTCTCTCCAAACTATGCTTCTTCAAATCACAAACAGATATATTTCACTTCGTCTAGAAACAGTGCTTCTGGGGGAGACCTTGATGGTTGGACTGGACAAGGTTTTACTGATATTTTCTCTGCTACTATAGACAATAAAGGAAAATGGAGCAAGCCTAAGCCGCTTCCAGCTACCATCAGTAGTATTCATAATGAAGGAGCTGCTGTAATGAATGCTGACTACACCGAAATGATCTTCACCCGTTGTGGCTTGAAAAAGAAGGTTGAAATGGGTTGTGAGCTTTATCACTCTAAGAAAGAAGGAAGCTCATGGACAGAGCCTGAAATGCTTCCATTCTTCTTGGATTCGGTAAATAACGATTCAGTTTCAGTAGCAATTGGTCACCCAGCATTATCTGCTGATGGTAAGAAACTTGTTTTTGCATCCGATATCGAAACTGGTAAGGGCGGTAGAGATCTTTGGATGTCTACTTACAATGATGAGAAAGCGCGTTGGGGAGCACCTGTAAATCTTGATGGCATTAACACTGCTGGAGATGAGCGGTACCCATTCATCCATAATGATGGCACGCTTTACTTCTCTTCAAACGGTCATATCGGTATAGGAGGAGACGATATCTTCATGGCAGAAGCCCAAGGAGATGTTTGGGGTAACGTTATCAATATGAGATACCCAATCAACTCAAGCGGAGATGATTTTGGAATCATTTTCGAGAAAGAGCAGGAGAAAGGATATTTTAGTTCTAATAGAGAAGATGGAAAAGGAAGTGATGATATTTATTCATTCCTACTTCCAGCTCTTAAATTCACTCTTTGTGGTACTGTTTCTGATTTCAAAACGAAGATGGTAGTCAACGAAGCAACTGTTTCTTTAGTTGGTACGGATGGTTCTTCAATGGAGACAACTACAGATAGTGAAGGAAAATATTGCTTCGATTTATCTCCAGCAACATCTTACGTAATTACTGCTGGTAAGAAAGATGAGTATTTGAATAAGACTGGAAAAACTACTACTGTAGGATTTGAAGAGGATAAGGATCTTATCCACGATTTCGAATTAGACCCAATCAACAGAATCATCGATCTTCCAAACATCTTTTACGATTTAGGGAAATGGGATTTACGTCCTGAGTCGAAGATTGCTCTTGACGGTTTAGTTGAAACATTAAATGATAACCCAACTATTGTTGTTGAGCTTGGTTCTCACACAGATACACGTGCATCAGACAGCTACAACTTGTCTCTATCTCAAAAACGTGCTCAGTCTGTTGTTGATTACCTAATTGATAACGATGTATCAGAAGCTAGATTGGTTGCAAAAGGATATGGAGAAACAACTCCGAAAGTTCTTGACAATGCAGTTGGCGAGCTTCCTAAAGGAAGTGTAATCAACGATGCATTCATTGCTACGCTTTCAGGTGAAGAGTTGAAAGAAGAGGCTCATCAGTTGAATCGTAGAACTGAGTTTAAAGTGCTTAGAAACGACTACGTTCCCAAAGGAAACTAGCCATTACACATATTTAATATAAAAAAGCATTCCGCAAGTCGGGATGCTTTTTTGTTAAACAGAGTTTATGAGTGCAGGAGAAAGATATAAGCAAAGAGGTGTTTCTGCCGATAAGGAGGATGTCCACAAGGCAATCAAGAATGTAGATAAGGGCTTGTTCCCAAAAGCATTCTGCAAGATTGTGCCTGACACGCTTTGTAATTCTGATGAGCATTGCATTATCATGCATGCTGACGGAGCTGGAACCAAGAGTTCGCTTGCTTACATGTACTGGAAAGAAACAGGAGACCTTTCTGTTTGGAAAGGAATTGCGCAGGATGCCATCATAATGAATACCGATGATTTGCTTTGTGTAGGTTCGGTCGATAATATCCTGCTTTCTTCTACTATTGGAAGAAACAAGTTTCTCATTCCAAGTGAAGTATTATCCGCGTTAATATCTGGCACAGAGGAAGTATTACAAATGCTCCGTGACAACGGAATAAACATTCACTCCACAGGAGGAGAAACCGCTGATGTTGGCGATTTGGTAAGAACCTTAATTGTTGATTCAACGGTTACAGGTAGAATGAAACGTGCTGATGTAGTTGACAACGCCAATATTCAACCAGGAGACGTTATTGTTGGATTGAGTTCTTACGGGCAAGCCACCTACGAAACCGAATATAATGGTGGAATGGGTAGTAATGGACTTACGGCCGCTCGTCATGATGTATTTAATGATTCACTTAAGTCGAAGTATCCTGAAAGTTTTGACAAAGCGATGGATGCCAGTCTGGTTTATTCAGGAAAATACAATTTGACTGATAAAGTAGAGGGGGTAGCCTTGGATATGGGGAAGTTGGTCCTGTCTCCAACCAGAACCTATGCGCCAATTATTAAGAAAATTCTTGATAATCATCGATTGCAGATTCATGGAATGGTGCACTGCTCAGGAGGTGCTCAAACCAAAGTGCTTCACTTCATCGATTCTGGCCATGTAATAAAGGATAATTTTTTACCGGTTCCGCCACTGTTTAAAATTATTCAGGAAGAATCGAATACGCCTTGGGCTGAAATGTATAAGGTTTTCAATATGGGACATCGTATGGAATTATATGTTTCTGAAGAGATTGCTACAGACATAATTACAATTTCAAAAAGCTTTAATGTTGATGCTCAAATTGTAGGTAGAGTGGAGGAAGGAGAAAAGAAGCTTACTATTCGTTCAGAATACGGAGAGTTTGAATACAGCTAATCATGGAACTACTCGATAAATTACGCGACATACAAAGAAGGTTTACAGATCTGGAAGCCAAACTTGGCGACCCATCTGTAGTTGCCGATATGAAACGATTTATCAAGATTAATCGTGATTATCGGGGACTTGAGCCTGTGGTTAAGGTTTCTAAGGAATACGAGAATGTAGTTGAGAATATCATTAGTAGTAAAGAGATTTTACGAACTGAAAAAGATTCAGATTTTGTTGAAATGGCTCGTATGGAGCTTGGGGATTTGGAAGCCAGAAAGTCTGAGTTAGAAGAAGAGTTAAGAGTTTTAATGCTTCCTATAGACCCAGAAGACGAAAAGAACGTAGTGCTGGAAATTCGTGCAGGAGCTGGCGGAGATGAAGCAAGCATTTTTGCCGGAGACCTTTATCGAATGTACATGAAGTACATCGAAGGAAAAAAGTGGAAAACATCCATTTTAGTAGAGCATGAAGGTACGGCTGGAGGCTATAAAGAAGTAAATATAAAGGTTGAAGGAGAAGGAGTTTACGGCATCCTTAAGTATGAGTCTGGCGTCCATCGTGTACAACGGGTTCCTCAAACCGAATCGCAAGGAAGGGTGCATACATCTGCGGCAACGGTTGCGGTTATGCCCGAAGCGGAAGAGGTTGATGTAGAAATCAATCCAGCAGATGTAGATATGCAAACTTCTCGATCTGGTGGTGCTGGGGGACAGAATGTAAACAAGGTTGAAACTAAGGTCCAACTTACGCACAAACCTTCAGGTATTGTGGTGGTGTGTTCGGTAGAACGGTCACAGTTGAAGAATAGAAAGTTGGCAATGGAAATGCTCCGAACTCGTTTGTACGAACGTGAACTGAGCAAACATTTGGACGAAATTTCAAGCCGAAGAAAAACGATGGTTTCTTCTGGAGATAGGTCTGCAAAAATTCGAACTTACAATTATCCACAAGGAAGAATTACCGACCATAGAATCAACCTTACCGTGTATGCATTAACTGATTTTATGAATGGAAACATTCAGGAAATGATTGATGCTTTGGCAATGGCTGAGAATGCTGAGAAACTCCGTGTAGGAGAAACGATTTAGAATGGAGCTATCACCAAAGGGGAGGAAATTTAGAGATAGGATAGACAATTGGTTCCTATTCAATTTATTCTTACTCATTAAACTTCCGTTAGCTTGGATTGCGGGAAGTCGAATAAACTTGATTGAACCAGAAGCTTGCGCTATAAGTATGCCGTATGGTTGGAGAAATCAGAATCCTTTTCAATCAATGTATTTCGCAGCTCAGAGTATGTCTGCTGAGATGAGCACCGGAATGTTGTGTATGCTAGCCATTGAACATTCTGGAGAAGACGTTGCCATGCTGGTGTCGGATAATAGTTCACGGTTTACCAAGAAGACAAACGGGCATGTTATATTCACCTGCAAGGATGGAAAGAAGATGTTTGCTGCTGTTGCTGAAACTTGTAAGACAGGAGAACCTGTCTTAGTTGAAATGAAATCCGTTGGCGTTATGGATAACGGAATAGAGGTGTCAAGCTTTACTTTTACATGGACTGTTAAGAAGCGAAGCCGATAATCGGCCTAAGCACTTGCCTTAATTCCTATATTCGAGCATGGCTACCAAAGTTCCTACTTCAGAAGGCTGGTTGTACGACCCAATTCTGCCAGACCCAGAATCTTGGCCGATTGTGCAACTTTCGCATAATCGGGAAGCTTTTATCAAGGAACTTGTTGAACTTTCGATAGAAAACATCAAGGATTCTTTGGGAAACAACCCAGGGAACATTAAGGATGAATTAGCACGAACCCTTTACACGGAAAAGATTCGTTTATCCCAAACTCCTTGGAAAGCAGACAAACCAGATGAGAGAGACTTTTGGGCTAAGGTGAAAAAGGATATGGTCAGGATTAATGCAGGACATGAAAACCCGCATGCATTTGGTCACGAAGATCTCATCCAACGAATTGTTACGCGTTATGCTGAAGAGATAGCTGGAATTTTTGACGTGAAGGCATATGATTTCGCAAAGCGATTTATAACGTCAATGTTTTCACGATTATTGAATGCGTCTCAAGGAAAAGGCTTTGCACGTTTTTTTGATAAGCGTCATAATTTACATGATAAGATTCACCTAGTTGGCGAAATAGATCATGTAAGAGAATTGGCTAAAGAGGGAACTGTAATTATAGTTCCTACACATTCCAGTAACCTAGATTCAATGCTAATTGGTTGGGCCATTCAAAGTATTGGCTTGCCTCCAGTTTTGTATGGCGCTGGTTTGAATTTGTTTGGAATCAAGATTATGGCTTGGTTCATGAATAGGCTTGGCGCTTATAAAGT
This sequence comes from Bacteroidia bacterium, assembly GCA_047614525.1. GTDB lineage: Bacteria > Bacteroidota > Bacteroidia > UBA10329 > UBA10329 > UBA10329. The sequence continues at coordinate 21,315 of JBLHEU010000007.1, forward strand.
AGATCGAAGAAAGAAGAACACGCTCTATCTCGAAACCCTAAAAATGTATTCTGAGCTCTCGTTAAGAAAAGGTTGCAACGGCCTTTTCTTTCCTGGAGGAACTCGTTCTAGAGATGGAATGTTAGAGAAGAAATTAAAGCTTGGCTTGCTTGGTACTGCCTTACAAGCTCAAAGAATGAATTTCGTTGACCACGGAGCTGGAGCCAAGAAGATTTTCGTAGTTCCAGTTACTATCAATTACAATTTCGTTTTAGAAGCACAGTCGCTTATTGACCAGCACCTGAAAAGAAGTGGTCAAGAACTTTATTACGTTGAGAATGACAATTTCTCCACTTCAAGTAAAATGCTTCGGTTCATCTATAACTTCTTCACCGCTACCTCCGAAATGGCTGTGCGGTTTGGCAAACCGATGGATCTATTTGGAAATAGAGTAGACGAGAAAGGCGTTAGTTACGACCCATCCAATAATGAAGTAGACATCAAGAAGTATTTCTATTCAAATGGTGAGATAAGTAAAGATGCACAGCGTGACGCTGAATATACCCGCATGCTCGGGGATAAAATTGTAGAACGCTATCACGTTGAAGCATTGGTTTTCTCTAGCCAGATATTAGCCTTTGCGGCCTTTAGAATTATCAAAAGTAGATACGCCAAAATGGATCTTTACGGTTTAATGAGACTTCCGTCCGAAGACTTGGTTATCAGACCAAAAGAATTGATGGATTCCGTGGATAAGGTTGTCATTCGTTTGAGAGAAATGAACGAGAATGGTGAGGTTCAACTCGAAAAAGAAATTAAAGAAGGCAACATTGCCAGTATAGTGAAAAAAGGAATCGCCAATCTTGGAGTGTATCATGCTAAAATGCCCCTTATGTATAACGCAGAAGGCGATTTTCAGTCACAGGATATTAAAATCCTGTATTTCTACCACAACAGAATAGAAGGATATGGACTCCAAAAACACATCTGAAATAAAGGCGCCAGTTGGCGTTATCGGCTCGGGTAGTTTTGGGTCGGCCATTGCTAATCTCTTGGCTGAAAACCAGAAGGTTTATCTACACACCCGAAACCAAGAAATAGCAGATTCAATCAATTCGTCCAGAGATAATCGAGGTCGGAAAATGCACGAGAACATCGTTGCAAGTACTGATATTGCAGAGATTGCTTCCAGCTGTAGCCTTATCTATCCAATTGTCCCATCAGCTTACTTCAGGGAATCTATGCAGTTACTTGGGCCATATTTAACGCCCGAACACATTCTAATTCATGGTACAAAAGGAGTTGATATTCAACTTCCGGAAGGAGATGAGCTTACGGTAGATTATAAGTTGAATCCGGATAAGGTGAATACCATGACTGAGGTGATTCTTCAGGAAACTATTGTTAGGAGAGTTGGGTGTTTGGCTGGTCCAAATTTAGCTTCTGAAATTGCCGATGGTCAGCCTGCCGCAACCGTAATTGCCAGTCATTTTGATGAAGTAATAAAGCTGGGTCAGCGCACCTTAAGAACGCCAAATTTTCAGGTTTACGGAAGCCACGATTTAAAGGGAGTTGAGATTGCAGGTGTATTGAAAAACGTAATTGCTCTAGCGGCTGGCGCGTTAAACGGGCTAGGTTATGGAGAGAATGCGAAAGCACTTCTTATTAGTCGGGGGCTGGTTGAGATGATTCATATAGGCAAGCACTTGGGCGGAGATGTTACCGCGTTTTTAGGACTTGCAGGGATTGGTGATTTAATTGCTACTTGTTCAAGTGCGAGGAGTAGAAATTATACTGTCGGATATCGCTTGGCTAAAGGCGAAACCTTAGTTGCTATTCTTGCCGATATGGAAGAGGTTGCGGAAGGTTTGAATACACTTCGTATTTCTAGAGCCATGGCCAATTTCCTAGGTTACCGAGCGCCACTTACTGAAACGATTTACGAAACGCTTTATGGCGAAAAGACCGTAGCAGAAGGACTCGAATACCTGATGAAATTCCCGTTTTACGTTGACATAGATAAGTCGCTTTTTTCTAGCTGAAATACCATTTAATTGTCACTTCGAGTAATCCTGACGAAAGAAGGGTTGTGTCAAGAAGTCTAGCTCCTTTTTACTTGCATAGCGCTTCCTTGAGCTGAAGGAAGAACAAGCATATCTGCAACATTCACATGTTTTGGTCTTGTAGCCGCAAAAACAATGCAATCTGCGATGTCTTTTCCCTTAAGAGCATCCATTCCGTCATAAACGGTTTTAGCACGGTTCTTATCTCCATGAAAACGGACAATAGAGAATTCGGTTTCTACCAATCCTGGAGCAATATTAGTGACCTTGATTCCTTTGTCGTAAAGTTCTTTGCGTAGACCTTCTGATATGGCATGAACCGCGTGTTTGGTAGCGCAATAGACGTTCCCGTTTGGGTAGACTTCGATTCCTGCTATTGAACCAATATTAATGATGTGACCAGCTTTTTGCGCAACCATTCTTGGTGCAATCTCTCGCGTGATATAAAGCAGGCCTTTCACGTTTGTGTCAATCATCTTTTCCCAATCGTCTACATCTCCTTCATGAAGTGGGGATAAACCAGATGCCAAACCAGCATTATTCACCAACACATCTATTGTTTTTTCGCCAATTTCTTTGCGACAAAAGCTTTCTACTTCTGCTTTTCTGCGAATATCAAAAGCATGAACAGAAACGGAGGTTTTGTATTTTGATTCTAGCGCGGACTTCAGTTTTTCGAGACGTTCTTTTCTTCTTCCTGTAAGGATGAGGTTGTAACCTAGATTGGCGAATTCAATGGCGGTGGCTTCTCCAATTCCTGCAGTAGCACCTGTAATGATGGCTGTTTTTGACATGCCGAAAAATACGATTCTTCCGTACTCCGCAGGATGTTTCGGATTGGGCATGCGTGAGGGATAAAAGCGGTATCCTTTTATGACTTTTTGAATAAAAGATTTAGCGGTTAGCCTGACCCTTAGCGTGGGAAAAATGGGCGGGAAGGGACACGCCCAAAACAGTTTGGCACGCCAATTGGATTACACTCATCGAACCTTTAAAATTAGAAGCCATGAAAACTTTTACAACAACATTAGCGCTGGTCTTAACAGCTACTGTAGTGATGGCGTTTCCGAGAGGATCGAAATTGACAATTGAAGTGATGGGCCACCGAGCCAACACGTTGGTTGTTGTTAACGGTCAGAAGTACAACGCAATCAATAATATCGTTGAATTGAACGGATTACAACCCGGAAATTACCCGGTTAAAGTTCTGAGACCAACGCATTGGGGAAATCACGGAGTGGTTTTTAAAGGGTCAATTAAAGTACCACACCGATCAGATGTAAATGCAGTTATAAGCCGAAGAGGAATGAGTGTAAAAGCGGTTTCATTGGCACACCAAGGAGGTAGCTATTGGGATAATAATGGCCATGGAAATGGCGGACATCATACGCCAAACCCAAACGGAAATGGTGGTTTTGTTAGTCTTGCACCGCACCACCAACCTGTGATTGAGCCAATTGTTTGTGCACCAGTTGTGATAGGAATGTACCCAGATGTTTTTGCTCGCGCTTTACGAAGCATTGATCTTGCAACTTTCGATTCTGATCAGATTCGAGTTGCGAAGCAAATCATCCGCAGAAACGGTGCTTCGTCTCATCAAATTGCTGAAATCATGGGCGTTTTAAGTCATGAGTCTAGCAGATTGGAGGTAGCCAAATTTGGATATGAGTTTGTTGGAGACCCAAACAACTACCATGTTTTAAACGATGTGTTCTGGTTTTCAAGCAGTATCCGCGAATTGGATAATTACATCAATCGGTACTAAAAGTACCGCCACTATAAGTGTTAAAAGTCCCGGCCTTGGTCGGGACTTTTTTTGTACTCCAAAACTTTGTCGCGCTTATTCTTGTGTAGGTAATTCAGAATAATTTTGCGCGTATCTGGGTTGTCGTTTTGCTTGCGGATGTGCTCTAAAAGAGACTCTAAGGGTTGATTGGCTTCATCTTTTTCTACAAAACCATAACCAATGTATTTACCGTCTTCAATCTGAACCAAAGAATACTCCTCTTGTGTTCTTCCTGCACCAATAACCAATGTGTTGTTTATGGTCATGCCGAGGGCTGTTTTAGCCTCGTTTAAACGAATATTATAGTCCTCGGCAGTTTCCATTCCCATCTTAGTGCCTCGGCAATTTTTAATCTGATATTGGAAGCAGTTTCCTTTCAGATTGTGCAAACCAAGTAGGCATTGACACAGCTCGTGTTTCTTAGCCTGACGAAGCAATAGTCGCTTGGCTTCAAAGTAAGTTCTCACTTCAACAAGCGGTTCGCCTTCTAACTTCTTCTTTCGCTTTATGGTCAGGTTGATGAAGCCTTCTTCATCTACAGACTCGAAAATACCATACGGGAAAAAGGGCTTTTTCTGTGCCGAATTAATAGGAGGCTGAAGCTTCTTTATCTCTTGAGATTCTAAAAGTAAAGCGACCAATTCGCTACCCGTTTCTTCGTAAGAAATAGTGTGTACCGCTTTCCAAAGCTCTGCCCATTTCTTTTTCTCCTTCGGATGAAAATGACTGAGCACCCGCTTCTTAATGTTGATGCTTTTTCCAACGTACAGAATCTCGTTATCGCCATCATAGAAATAGTAGACACCTGCACCAGTTGGTATGTTTTCTAACTCAGATGCTGGCAAATTCGGTGGAATCCTAACATCTGGCATATCTGGTTTAATACGACTAAAAACCATTTCTGGGTCTTTCTGAAACAACTTCTGAAAAAGCGTAGCAGTGGCGGCAGTATCATCCAAAGCACGGTGATGGCTGTCCATCTCAATATCTAGCGAAGCACAAAGTTTCCCTAAACTGTATGAAGGGAGCCCTGGAATAATTCTTCTGCAAATGTCAATGGTATCCAGCATTTCGCGTTTGAATTCCATCTTAATAGCCGCAAATTCTTTTTTTAGAAAACCGTAATCGAACGTAACATTATGGGCTACAAAAACGCGGTCTTTGGTCATCTCGAAAATGCGTTCTGCATGTTCTTCAAATAACGGAGCATCTGCCACCATTTGGTCGGTAATGCCGGTTAGCTTAACCACATACCAATCAATTTTCCGTTTAGGATTGAGTAGCGTAGTAAACCGCTCTATCTCCTTTGTGCCATCATGAATGATAATGGCAATCTCGGTAATCTTACCATCATGGATGGTTCCGGTGGTTTCAATATCTACAATAGCGAATTGCGTAAGAGGCAGAGAAAGTTGATCGACACCGGGTTTTGACATTGGTTCAAAAATATGCAATTGAACAACCGATAAACGTTCAGCTTAAAACATCTTTATAATTGCACCATGAGAGTAGTATTACAACGGGTAAAGCGTGCTTCTGTAACAATTGAAAATGATGTAGTAGGAAGCATTGGCGCTGGTGTGCTCATTCTTTTAGGCATTGAAACCGCAGATACGGAAGAGGATATTGATTGGCTGTGCGGAAAGATTTGCCGCATGCGCATTTTTAATGATGCCGATGGTGTGATGAACCTCTCCTTAGAAGAGAGTGGGGCAGAAGCCTTGGTTGTTTCTCAGTTTACGTTGCACGCTTCTACCAAAAAGGGAAACCGACCTTCTTACATTAAAGCGGCCCGACCAGAACAAGCCGAACCGATGTACGAGCAGTTTAAAACCAAACTATCTGGTATGCTGATGAAACCCGTTGCCAGCGGAGTTTTTGGCGCCATGATGGATGTAGAACTGGTTAACGATGGACCAATTACAATTCTGGTGGATTCGAAGAGGAGGGAGTGATTACTCCCCTTTCCTAATCACATGAATGTACCCGCTTCCCTTGTGGAATTTGATTCCGCCTAGGTGGTTTCCTTTGGCAACTACTTCATAGATGTAGCGGTCTTGTTGTACAGGGTTTCCTTTGTATGTGCCATCCCACGGAGGGTCGTCAATAGAATTCATTCTGTGAATTTTCGTTCCCCAACTACTCGAGATTAAAAGCTCAAACTCCACTATTCCAGAAGATACAATCTCAAAGAAATCATTCAGCCCATCGCCATCGGGTGTAAACGAATTTGGAATCCATAGTGTGAACTCAGGCTGAATGCACAGCTCAAAGGTGTACCTGTCGCTACATGTGCCCAAATCGTTTTCCACGTAAAGCACAACTTCGTAAACGCCTGTGTCACCGTATTCATGTATTGGGTATTGTCCAAATATGTAATCCTCGGTAAATCCATCGCCAAAATCCCACGTGCCAGTAACTGCGCCTTGGCTTAAATCAAGGAACTCAGCTACAGGGTCTGCTTCAGACAAACAGCCTCCATTTGGATTAGGCGTGAAGAATGCCGTTACGTTAGGGTAAAAAGGAATGGTGATGCTTGTGTCAAACTGGCAACCGCTTTCTATTTCGGTAATGGTTACTCCGTAAGTTGTAGCTGCTGGCCCATAAATAGTATTCGTATAGTTGGGTGGATTAGAGTTCCATTGGTAATCATACAGCACCGGAGCAGGAGGATCACCTTCAACTGTGATAAAGCCTGTATTGCCATAGCACAGAATAGCGCTGGTTTCTACGATAGCCGAATGCGGTTCGTAAACAAACAAGTTAATTGTGTCATTTGCAGGGTCAGAGCAGCCATCTGAAGTAGTTATAGCGTAAGCGGTACTTACATCAGGATACAATTCTTGCATTGCGAAAGAGGAAACATTCGGGTCCCAGGTGTAGGTGAAGAACGAACCGTCTCCGCCAGTAGCTTCAACGCTAATTGTAATTGCATCTCCTTTGCAAACGGCCTCGCCATTTCCAAAGACATCGGTGGTAATTGGTGCCGAAACCGAAACAAGAATATCGGTGTGCACTTCGCAGCCTGCTGCTCCTTGGCCGTACGCTATTTCATGAATGCCTTCCCCTGCCAAAGATGGATTGAAAATGGTGTCGGTCATTCCAGTTCCTGAGAACAATCCGCCTGCGGGCGTGCCAATTAAAGCAATGGCTGAATCAATAAAACAGTAGGTGTTTTCTAGGCCGAGAATAATCGCTGGTTCAAGTTGATAAACATCTACCAAGCAAGAATCCCAACAACTTGTTGGGCTTTGGTAATAAACGTAATGCTGCCCGAGCCCAACCACTTCTGGGTCAAACATTCCGGAAAGGTCAATGATGCCATCACCAGACCAAGTTCCACCTGCTGGTAGAGCAGCCATCTGAATTGGGTTTCCAAGTTCACAGATTGATGTATCGAACATAGTGTTTTCATGTACAATCATCACGGTGCTATCGATACACGTGTTGGCTTCGTAGTACAAAGTGTGGGTTCCTCCACCTGCATCTGCGGGTGTAAAATTACCATCGCCAATGTTGTCTGTTCCAGGACCAGTCCATGTTCCACCACCCGGATAGCGATGAATTTCTTCCCAGTCCAATTGCAACGGATTATCGTATAGGCAGAACTCCAAGTTGGTCCATTGCACGGTTGTTTGTTGAACGTAAATAATCCGCTTATCCGTACAACCTCCAACCGAATAAATAAGCGTGTCGTTTGTCAAATTTGGAGCTATTGTTGGCTCGTATAAACCAGTTGGAGAGACACCAATTCCCGTCCAATTTCCGCCCGCAGGCGTTCCGGTAAGTTGTATTGCAGGTTCTTCTGGACAAATAACGTAGTTGCTCCCTGCATCTATTTCCGTTACGGTAACTTCAAACGTATCTGCGCATCCATTTAACGTGTATGTAATGGTGTGTGTGCCGGGTCCTGCAGCGGCTGGGTCATAAGAACCCCAATACCAGTTGGCCACGCCAGTTCCCGACCATGTGCCGCCAAATGGGGTTACGCTGAAGTAGAAAAGAGGGTCAGATTCACATATAATCATGTCGGCAGGAAGCGTGATGTCGTCTACTCGAACTACCTTAATGTCGGTGCATCCATCGGCCGTTGTATAAGTGATGTTGTATGCGCCAGGAGTAGATGGGTCAAATATTCCGGATGGAGTTGTAAATGGCCCAGACCAAGTTCCGCCAGCAGGGTAGCCGTTTGTAAGTTGAAAAGACGCTGAACCGGGACAAGCAGATTGGTCGTATCCTGCC
>JBLHEU010000008.1:0-26450 GCA_047614525.1 Bacteroidia bacterium
CGCTGTCTAAGCTTCCTCTTGATGTAAGTTATATGATTAAGGGTGAAGTGCTTAGCTCCGAGCTTTATCAAACATCGCCTTACACTATTGGGTACGATATTTTAAACCCTGCTATTTATAACCAAACTATTAAGCTCGATTTCTTACCGAACTACAGGGTTTATATTGAATATACTCTTGGGGATAAAATAGTTAGTCTGGAAAGCTCAATGCTTGACTCTATAAAGACCGAGCACTTGGAGTTTCAGTTGTTGGTAAACAACTATGAGCGCATTATTGAGAATCAAAACGAGGATCAGAATGAATTCTTTTTCACTATCAACAGTGAACAACATAATCTGAACAAATATTTATCAAAACTACAAGTAGAAATTCTAAATGAATTTGCAAAGACTATCAATGTTAAAGTAAAGGATCACAATGCCATTAAGGCACGTGACATGGTTAATCAAATAGCCAAAGATTTTATTGATGGAGACAGGGACAGAAAACGAAAATCTGCCAACAGTGTTCTTGATTTCATTGATGACCAACTAGCGAGGATTTATGATCAGCTTTATGACTCTGAAAATAACATTCAGGATTTTAAGCGATTACACAAAATTGATGAAGAGGAAATCAAAAAGAGGGGGCGAGGTCTTCCTAGTGTTGAAGGGCGATTAGAATCCTTAGAAGAGGAACTGATTGATTTATCCGTTGAACAAACCATTTTAGCCGAAGTTGAAGCGGAAATCAGCATCAACAAGAACTTGGATATATATAGGTTGGTGGCTTTGCTCGCAGGATCTGAGCATAAGGGTACAATGGCTACCTCATTAAAGAATTTGCAAGGCTTATTGCTTCAAAAAGAGCAAGTGCTTTACATTGTAAACAAGAATAGCGATCAAATAAAAGCTCTTAATTATCAGATTGGCATTCAGAAAAAACTCATTATCGAAAGTTTAGTTTCTGTTAAGCTTAATCTGTTTAATCGGATACTAGAAATAAACAAACAGATAGACATTTACAATAATCAAACAATAGAAGAGTCTGCTTCATATGACGAAATTGAGTACACCAGGTTGCGAAGAATCTATCGTGTAAATGAAAGCTTTTATAACACGCTTGTTGACCGAAAAGCGGAGTATTCCATCTCAAAGGCAGGATACGTTTCTAACAATCGATTACTTGAGGAAGCTACGGTAAACAATAATCCAGTATTTCCAGATAGAAAATCGGTTATCACCCTGAGTTTTGTAATTGCCTTCATGCTCAGCTTGGCCATTATACTATTCAAGTATCTGCTCTTCGATCAGATTACTTCAATGAGGGATATTGTAAAGCACATTGATATTTCTGTACTAGGTGTTGTACCTCGGTACAAAAAGGATATTCCGAATTCGCAATTGCTCGTAGATAAAAACCCGAAATCGATGATTTCTGAGGCATTCCGGGCAATTAGAACAAACCTAAAGTACATCTCGGCAGAAGCCGGAGAATCAAAGTTGATTTCAATTACGTCAACCATATCTGGAGAAGGAAAAACATTCGTTGCCATTAACCTTGGAGGAATCATTGCTTACGCTGGAAAGCGAGTTGTGATTCTTGACCTTGACATGAGAAAACCGAAGATTCACCTGGGGTTCAACGTGGAGAACGACAAAGGCATGAGTACACTGCTTATTGGTCAGGATGAAGTTTCTGATTGTATAAAATCGAGCACACTTGATAATTTAGATTTTATTACAGCAGGCCCGATACCTCCTAACCCAGCCGAGCTGATTATTAATGACCGAATGAATCAGGTTATTAGCCAGCTTAAAAAGGAATATGACATCATTATAATCGATAATCCTCCTTGCGGAATTGTGACAGATGGTATCTTGAACATGCAAAAGGCAGATTATCCGATTTACATAGTTCGGGCGCATTACTCCAAAAAACCGTTTATTGATAACATCTACCGACTTAAAACTGAAAATAATATCAATAACCTTTCAATTATTCTAAACGGACAGGACACAGAAAAATCTGGCTACGGTTACGGATACGGATACGGGTATGGATACGGGTATGGATACGGATATGGATACGGATACGGATACGGGTATGGATACGGATATTACGAAGAAGACGAAGTAGTTGAAAAATCCAATTGGATTCAGAAACTATTCAAGGGCAAGTACGATTAGAAGCAGGCAATGAAACTTATCGAAACAGAGCTATCCGGACTCTACATAATTGAGTCAAACGTTTTTCATGATTCCAGAGGTTATTTCTTTGAGGGTTTTAACCGAGAATCCCTTCTTAATGAAGGATTAGACATTCAAGTGGTTCAGACCAACATCTCAAAGTCAGAGGCAGGAGTGGTTCGAGGACTTCACTTTCAAAACCCACCTTTTGCCCAGGGTAAACTTATCCGTGTATTAAAAGGTGCAGTTCTAGATGTTGTGGTCGATATCCGAAAAGAATCTGCAACCTATGGAGAACACTTGGCAATTGAACTATCGGATAAAAACCATAAAGCAGTTTGGGTACCACCTGGGTTTGCTCATGGTTTTAAGACGCTGGTGGATGAGACATTGTTTCACTATGACTGCACAGAGGTTTACAACAAGGCCTCTGAGGGAAGCATAGTGTGGAACGACCCAACCTTGAACATCGATTGGGCTATTGCTAACCCAATTCTGTCTCCTAAAGACGAAAACGGTCAGTTATTTAAAAACTTCAACAGCCAATTTTAAGTTATTTTGGGCTTTGATTTAGGAAAAAAGACTTTATGCTAACACTCGACTCACAACAGGTTATTTGGTTTTACATTGCCTTTACGGTCTGTGCTGTGCTGTTCTCTTTTCTCATTAATGGGCTTTTTCTAAAGTTCACCAGAACTCTTGGAGTAAAAGACCAAGAAGAATCGATGGTTAGGTGGAGCGCTACTTCCAAGCCAGCAGTTGGTGGTATTTCATTTTACATTCTTTTTCTATTCTCGATAGCCTGCTACTCTATCTTATTTGAAGCAGTTACCCTCGATGAAGAGAACAACATTATTCGCTTTCTAGGAGTAATGGCCGCTTGCTCGTTAGGCTTTGTGGTAGGATTGGCTGATGATGCATACAACACCAAACCCTTCTTAAAATTCTTTGCGCAACTCAGTAGCGCTGTAATCTTAATTGCCACCGGAACCAGTATCAATATCTCAGGCTATCCTATGTTTGATTATCCACTAACAATCCTTTGGGTTGTTGGGTTGATGAATTCAATAAACATGCTGGATAACATGGATGGAATTACTACCTCAGTTTCCATATCAGTTATTCTGGCAGTGCTCTATATGCTAGTTGTTAATGGGGAGACGTTAAACATCTATTTCATTACGCTTTTGGGAGTCTTATCTGCACTCTTAGGCTTCATGTATTACAACTGGAATCCATCGAAGATGTACATGGGAGACACGGGAAGTCAATTCCTTGGAGTGTTCTTGGCAGCCATAGGAATACTATATCTGTGGAACTACGGGGCAGAACCTAATTTTCGAATTCAAACAAAACAGTTCATTGTAGCGTTATTGGTATTCATCGTACCAATAATTGACACAACAACAGTGACTATAAACAGACTTCTTAAAGGACAATCTCCATTTGTGGGCGGGCGTGACCACACCACGCACCACCTTTCTTATTTAGGGATGAGTGACAAGCAAGTTGCGCTATCGTTCCTTGGATTATCCTTTTTATCAGTAATCTTCTTAGTGGTAATTGATCAGGTTATTGGAGATGATTGGGACTACTGGTACTTCAGTTTTTTCCTAGCATACTTCTTGTTATTGTTCGGGTTTCTTTTCGGTATTACCCGTATTAACAAGGATAAAGAAGTTTAACCTTCCATGAGAAATTCAAGTATTCTTCGGTTTATGACCACTGCTCTTTTATTGGTGATGGTTTTTGTTGGATTTGAGGTTTTCACCTACTCTAGCGATGAGATTAAAACTGAAGATGAAAACTATCAGTCTAAATTCAACGAGGACTATAAAATCTACACCATTAACATTCCTGAAAAAATGGATTTTTGTGGAGAGGTAGTTCCAACGTTTGATCAAGATGTAATGGAACGCTTGGATCGAGAATTACTGGTAAATACCTACTGGCAGTCAAACAGTCTTCTCTATCACAAGCGTGCCAGCAAATGGTTTCCTGTCATAGTCCCTATTCTAAAAGCCAACGGTATTCCTGAAGATTTCAAGTATTTGGCTTTGGTTGAAAGCGGGTTAATGAACGTAGTTTCTCCTGCTGGTGCAAGTGGTTTTTGGCAAATTCTTAAGTCCACTGCTCAGGGCTACGGTCTTGAGGTGAATAAGGATGTAGACGAACGCTACAACGTGGTCCGATCAACAGAAGCGGCCTGTAAGTACCTGAACGAAGCCTTCAAATTGTATGGCAATTGGACCCTCGCGGCCGCCAGTTACAACATGGGAATGGGAGGTGTTAACAAGCAACTCAAACGGCAGAAAGCTAAGACGTATTACGACTTACTTCTCAATAGAGAAACAAGCCGCTATGTGTTCAGGATTATTGCCGCTAAAGAAATTCATCAAAATCCAACTCAATACGGATTTCATTACAGAGAAAAGGACCTTTACAAGCCACGAGAAACGTATTCAATTACCATTGACACAACAGTTTCTGATTTGGCTTTATTTGCTGAACTAAACAAAATCAACTATAAGATTTTGAAGATCTTCAACCCTTGGATGAGACAAAGTTTTCTTCCAAATAAATCGAGGAAGAAATACAAAGTTCTATTCCCTAAATCTGGCTATTACGATTTCAGTTCAACTGAACTACCTACGTCTGTAGATAGCTCTTCTTCAGCTGTAGACACCCTGCAAGTGGAGGAAATTCATGAGTAAGAAAGCCAAGGCCGAAGACAATTTCTTAGAGGTTTATGGTGCCCGGGTTCACAACCTAAAAAACGTCAACATCAAAATCCCAAGGGATAAGCTTGTTGTAATTACTGGCCTAAGCGGTAGCGGTAAATCCTCCTTAGCCTTTGATACCATTTATGCTGAAGGACAAAGACGATACATTGAAACATTTGCTTCTTATGCACGTCAGTTTTTAGGCACGCTAGAAAGACCTGATGTAGACAACATTACGGGCTTGAGTCCTGTAATCGCTATTGAACAGAAATCGACCAACAGAAGCCCGCGCTCTACCGTTGGAACGGTTACTGAAATTTACGACCTCATTCGCCTACTCTTTGCCCGTGCATCTGTAGCTTTCAGCTACAATACCGGAGAAGAAATGGTCAAGTATTCTGATGAAGAAATCATTCGAATACTGAGAAAAGATTTAGCCGATAAAAAGGTGCAGTTATTGGCGCCCGTTATAAAAGGACGAAAAGGTCATTACAAGGAATTGTTTGTTCAAATTCAGCGTCAAGGATTTCAGAAAGTTAGGGTTGACGGACAAGTATTAGATATAGATTCAAACATCAAGCTAGACCGGTACAAAGTTCATGACATTGAGATTGTTGTAGACCGCTTGAAGATTGATGAGAAAAGCACGAAACGACTTTCAGATTCAGTTCAACTAGCCATGAAACATGGTAAAGGTTCTATGATGACGCTGAATCATGAAACTTACGAGCTCAGATTTTTCAGTCGATCGCTCATGTGCCCTACAACGGGAATTGCGTATGACGAACCAGCTCCGAATTTCTTCTCGTTCAATTCGCCTTACGGAGCCTGCAACAAATGCAACGGACTTGGAACCGTTGCAGAAATATCCGTAGACAAGATTATTCCGAATAGAAAATTGTCGATTGAAAGAGGTGGAATTACACCAATTGGCGAGTTCAAAAACAACTGGATTTTCCGTCAGTTAGAAGCCATTGGCGATAAGTATGAGTTCACGCTTAAAACTCCCATTGCTGATATTACAGAAGAAGCATTGAACGTAATTCTTTACGGAAGTAGCGAAGTGTTTAAGGTGAAGGAGGCTAATTCTAATGCGACAGGTTATTCCCTTTCGTTTGAAGGAATAATCAGTTTTATTGAACGGCAGAACGAAGATGCTAGTAGCAAAGCTTTACAACGTTGGGCCACCAGTTTTACACAGCGCAAAACTTGTGCGAGTTGTGGGGGAACAAGATTAAAACTGGAGGCACGGCATTTTAGACTTCAGAAAAAAAACATAGCCGAAGTATCTGCTTTAGATTTAGAGGAACTGAAAAACTGGTTCAAGAAGTTGCCTAGTACGCTAAACGAGAAGCAAACGCTAATTGCAACCGAAATCATCAAAGAGATTAAGGATAGAATTCAATTCTTGCTTGATGTTGGTTTAGACTACCTATCGTTAGACAGGCCAGCTCGTTCTTTGTCTGGCGGAGAAGCGCAGAGAATTCGTTTAGCTACGCAGATTGGTTCTCAACTGGTGGGTGTGCTTTACATTTTGGATGAGCCAAGTATTGGGTTACATCAGCGAGATAACCAGAGGTTGATTGACGCCTTGAAAAAGCTTGTTGATTCTGGGAATTCTGTAATTGTGGTTGAGCACGATAAGGATATGATGGAATGTGCAGACCATGTGATAGACATTGGTCCGAAAGCAGGCATTTATGGAGGCGAAATTGTAGCGCAAGGAACAGCTGAGGAATTGAAGAGTCAGAATTCGTTAACAGCTTCATTCCTTAATGGCAATCATCTCATTCCTATTAAAAAGCAATTCCGAAAAGGAAACGGTAAGAAGCTGGTTATTAAAGGTGCAACTGGCAATAATCTGAAAGATGTAGATGCCACTTTCCCTTTAGGGAAATTTATATGCGTAACAGGTGTTTCTGGAAGCGGAAAATCCACTTTGATTAACGAGACCCTCTACCCTATTCTCAATCAGGAAATCTTTAGGGCACAGAAAGTTCCTATGCCTTACAAGAAGCTTACAGGAATTGAGAATATTGATAAGGTAATTGCAATTGACCAAAGCCCGATTGGAAGGACACCAAGGTCAAACCCAGCTACATACACAGGCGTTTTCTCAGATATAAGAAACCTGTTTGCCATGGTGCCCGAAGCACAGATAAGAGGCTACAAACCTGGTAGATTTTCTTTCAACGTAAAAGGCGGGAGATGTGAAGAATGCCAAGGTGCTGGGTTAAAAACCATTGAAATGAATTTCTTGCCAGACGTTCATATCAAATGCCCTACCTGCAACGGAAACCGTTACAATAGAGAGACGCTAGAAATCAGATACAAAGGCAAATCAATTTCTGATGTGCTGAATATGAATATCGACCAAGCGGTTGAATTCTTCACCAACATTCCATCCATTCTAAAGAAGATTAAGACCATTCATGATGTTGGTCTTGGCTACATCAACCTTGGGCAGAGTTCAACCACGCTTTCTGGTGGAGAAGCACAACGGATAAAGCTTGCCTCAGAACTCTCTAAAAGAGACACAGGAAACACGTTTTACATTCTGGATGAACCAACAACGGGGCTTCATTTTGAAGACATTCGTATTCTACTAGAAGTGCTAAATAACCTAGTAGACAAGGGCAATACGGTCCTTGTGATTGAACACAACTTGGACATAGTTCGTTCTGCAGACCACATCATAGACCTTGGTTTAGAAGGCGGTAAACGTGGTGGCGAAATTTTGGAAGTTGGCACACCTACGCAAATTGCAAAATCTACGAAAGGACATACAGGCCCGTATCTTCGGAAAGAGTTAGAAGGCCTTGGTGCCCTGTGAAACAATGCGACTTTTTGTCCGTTTACCTTAAAAATTATTGGAATGACTGAGAAGGATAAGAGAATAGAAAAGGCCTTTGAGCAAAAGCATTGGGGCGAGATAAAGAGTCAGGATTCTTGGCAAATTTTTAAAATTATGGCCGAGTTTGTTGAGGGCTTTGAAACTTTGGCTAGAATTGGTCCTTGCGTTTCCATTTTTGGTTCTGCCAGAACTAAACCTGAGAACCCGATTTACGAGCTTGCAGAAGACATTGCTTTCAAATTGGCACATAACGGCTTTGGCGTAATTACAGGTGGTGGCCCCGGTATTATGGAAGCTGGAAATAAAGGAGCGCACCGTGCTGGTGGAAAATCTGTTGGATTGAACATTGAATTGCCTTTTGAACAACATTCCAACCCATATATCGACACAGATAAGTTTATCAATTTCGATTATTTCTTTGTTCGTAAACTGATGTTTACCAAATATGCTCAAGGCTATATTGTTCTACCCGGAGGCTTTGGAACTATGGATGAATTGTTTGAGGCGCTTACACTGATACAGACTGGAAAAGTGGCACAGTTTCCTGTGGTACTTGTTGGCAAAGAATATTGGGGTGGATTGATTGATTGGATTAAGTCAACCATGCTGGGAAAAGAGAATAATGTAAATGCCAAGGATTTGGACCTAATTCAATTAGTTGATTCAGCAGATGAAGCTGTACAGATAATTACGGATTTCTACTCGAAGTATAGCATTAAGCCTAATTTCTAGGCATCATTTGAATCTTAAAAACATTCAGATTTGGCTTAAGGAATACGTATTTCACGTAGTCGATGTGTTATCTTTCGTGCTTTCAAGTACCTAACCTGATGTTGTTGAATTTCTTTAAGGCCCTCGTTCCCCTTCTCTTATCCGCTCAAAATATGAGTGGCATTTGGAATAAGGTTGACCAAGCCAACATTCCAGTCGTAGGCACTCGAATCATTCAGCCAAGTGAATATGATTTGCTATGCAGAGACGTTGTAACCTAATCACTATTTGATGACCAGATATTTGTTAATTATTCCTTTCCTATTGAGTGCTTTATTCTCAATTGCGCAGATTGTTACTTTGAATCAGAGCGATACTATTCAAAACTCTGACATAATCAGGTGCTATACTATGGAAATGGATTCATTGTCTAGGCAGAACTACCCAGACCGAGGAACACTTGAGGAATTTGAGCAATGGCTAGCTCCCCGTTTAGAGGAATATTTAAGAGATGCCAACGACCCAAGTAGAGCTCCAGCACCGGTGCTTACAATCCCTGTTGTTTTTCATATTATAACAGATGGCGCTGGAGCAGAAAACCTAACGGCTGCCCAAGTACAAGCGCAAGTAAATCAAATGAATATTGATTTTCGAAATCTAGCCGGTAGCTCAAATTCAGTAGCTGCAGATTCAGAAATAGAATTCTGTTTAGCGACCTTAGATCCTTTAGACAATGTAATGGTCGAACCTGGTATTAATCGGGTCACTACTTATGGTCAAGGTGACTTTAGCACTAATTATATAGATAATACTATAAAACCTGGTACGTCTTGGGACCCTAATAACTATCTTAATATTTGGTCTGCAAGACTTTCAGGAGGATTATTGGGCTGGGCACAGTTTCCAAACAACTCTGGGCTTGGTGGCCTAAACACTAATATAGGTGCTGCTAATACCGATGGGGTAGTGGTGCAATATTATTCCGTAGGTTCTGTAGCAAATCCAAACCCTGCTGGTGGGAATTATGCTCGCGGTCGCACGATGACTCATGAAGTCGGTCATTGGTTAGGTTTGAGGCATATTTGGGGAGATGGGCCTTGCGGAACGGATGATTTTTGTACTGATACGCCAGAATCTAGTACCGCTAACTATGGTTGTCCAAACGTTACCCGTTGTAGTTCTGTCGATCAAGTCCAAAACTATATGGACTATACCGATGATGCCTGTATGAATATTTTTACCTCCGATCAGAAAGCACGTATACGCACCGTTATGGATATTTGCCCAAGACGGGCTTCTCTTGCTCTTTCTTACAAATGTGGTGTCGTTGTGCCAGCCATTGCCTTTGTTAGTGGCGGAGGAACCGTTATTAACGAAGGCACTGATTGCAGCTTTCAGGATGTTGTCCTTGATGTAAATATTTCTTCCGCTCCTAATGCGGATGCTACCGTAACTTTTAATTCTTCCGGAACTGCAACTGCTGCTTTGGATTTCGATTTGCTTACTACTTCTGTTGTTTTTCCGGCAGGTACAACTCCGCTCAGACAAGTAACGGTTAGAATTTATAATGATGGTATTATAGAAAGCAATGAAACAATTCTGCTGAGCTTTACTGTTACCACTACTGGTGATGCAGTCGCTGCTTCTGGCGATTTACTTGACCATGATATCACTGTAAATAATGATGATGTCAGCCCGGAAACCGGTGGTTCTGTTGTTATTTTGAATGAAGATTTTGAAGCGGGATTAGGTGCCTTTACTACGCAGGGTGCAGCAGGTTCTGATAGATTCCTCGTTGGTGATGCGGCAAATTGTAATAGTCCTTATTGGAATGTTGGACCATCTAATGCTACACAATTTGCTTATTCAAACGATGATGCGTGCAATTGCAATAAAAATAATGATAGGTTAACATCACCAGCTTTTAGTCTAGCAGGAACTTATACAGACGCTGCATTAACTTTTGACCATGCTTTTTCCGATTTGCAAACCGAAACCGCAGAAGTACAAATTTCAACGGGTGGAGGATTTACGACAATTGCAACTTTAACGAATACTAGTGTTGTAGGTGGTGGTGGTGCTGCAACAACACCTTGGGTCAATGGAGTAACCGTAAATCTAACGCCTTACATTGGTTCAGCAACAGTTCAAGTTCGATTTAAATATGATGATGATGGAAGTTGGTTTTATGGAATGGCTATAGACAATATTGAGGTCACTGCAGATGCTCCAGTTGTCATACAAACTTCGGTCAATTCTCTCCTTCCAACTCAGATTGAAGTGGGGCCAAATAACGAAGTGGCCTTTTATGATAACACCACGGGTGACGTGATGTGTTCTATCAATAACCTTAATGGTTGGGATTATGGATGTACATCTGTTGAGGTTGATCGGGATGCAACCGTTGCAGGTGGTCCATCAGTCATGTTTTGGAACGGTGCTACCGATAGTGAATTGCTGGCCAAAACATTCTACGTGGATCCAACCATTAATTCCGCAACTGGAGCATACTCGATCACATTGTATTACACCGATGCAGAGGTGAGTGCTTGGGAGTTAGCTACTGGGAAATTGAGAACCGACCTAAAGATTATTAAGATTCAGGATAACCCGATTGGTGTTGTAACTCCAACAAACTATTCGTCATACAATATCGAGATGGTTCCAGCGGCCTTAGGTCAATTTGGTTCTGATGTTTCGTTGACCGCCACATTTTCAACGGGTTTCTCAGGGTTCGGAGCAGGTGATCCATCTCTTATTACTTGCAATAACCCAACTACTCCTACTCTTTCCTTTGATGCTGACCCAGTTTGTCCAGGCGGTTCTGGTACTAGTTTAAATATTGTTGGAACATTAAATGATGCTACAGCTTGGCATATTTATTCAACGAATTGCGGAACTGGTCCCGTAGGTAATACCGCCACAGGAACGTTTGCGGTTAACCCTGGATCAACAACCACATATTATGTACGAGGTGAAGGCGGCTGCGTTGTACCAGGAAGCTGTATTGATGCTGTACTTACAGTTAACGATGCGGTTAATCCAACCATAACTTGCCCTGGAAATGTAACTGTAACAGCTGACGCTTCAACATGTACTGCTAGTCCAGCGCTTGGCACTCCAACCACCGGAGATAATTGTTCCGTTGCTTCAACGGTAAATGACGCTCCAGCTAACTTCCCCGTGGGAAACACAACAGTAACATGGACTGTAACGGATGGATCAAGCAATTCAAACACCTGTACTCATCTTGTGTCAGTTACTAATAATCTTCCGCCACAGCCAGGAACTATTACTGGCGCAACACCAGTTTGTTCTGGCGATAACCAGACTTATTCTATTACAGCAATAAGCGGGGCCACCGGATATACGTGGTCTTTACCTTCGGGCTGGACGGGTTCTAGCACAACTAATTCAATTTCAGTGGTTACCGGTCCAAATGCTGGTAACGTATCGGTTACCGCAGATAATGCTTGTGGATCAAGTGTTGCACAAACCTTAGCAGTTTCCTTGCTAGCATCACCTGCTCAACCAGGAACCATTTCTGGTGACCCAAATGCCTGTGTTGGAGCAATTGAAACCTACTCTATATCCACAGTTGCAGGTGCGACAAGTTACAGTTGGTCTCTTCCTTCGGGATGGACAGGAACCAGTTCAACTAACTCAATAGCAGTAACTACGGGCGCAAATGCTGGAAATATTAGTGTTACTGCTGATAATGGTTGTGGATCGAGCACGGCTCAAACTTTAGCGGTAACGTTACAATCCTCACCTTCTCAACCTGGAACAATCTCGGGTGCTACCACTCCGTGTTCAGTAACAAGCGAAACGTATTCAATTACTGCGGTATCTGGCGCAAATTCTTACAACTGGACTTTGCCTTCGGGATGGACAGGAACTAGCACAACCAATTCAATTACAGTTACAACAGGTTCTGGATCCGGAACAATTGACGTGGTAGCAGTTGGTGCTTGCGGAAACAGTCCAGTTCAAACACTTTCGGTAAGTCCTGTCGTGCTCACCACTCAACCAAGTGCAATTTCTGGTCTTTCACCAGCATGCCCAAACAGTTCTCTATCTTATTCAGTTACCGCTGTTTCTGGAGCTGTTTCTTATAACTGGGTTTTACCTTCTGGTTGGACAGGAACTAGCACAACCAATTCAATTACAGTTTCAACTACCGCGACTGGTGGGAATTTATCCGTTGCTGCTATTAATAGTTGCGGCCAAGTTGGTCCATCCTCAACCTTAAACATTAGCGTGCTTACCGTAGACGATGGAGTTCCTTGTACCGTAGATGCCTGTAATCCGGCAAATGGAAACGTAACGCATTCCACTGACGATTCTTATTGTGATGATGGTCTTTGGTGTAATGGACAAGAAACGTGTGATATAACTAATGGCTGCGAAGCGGGAACAGCTCCAACTATTGACGATGGCAACGGCTGCACTGACGATAGTTGTGATGAAGTAAACGATGTGGTTGTTAACGCATACAATACTTCGCCTTGCGATGATGGCGACCCTTTTACCGCTAACGATCAGTGCGTAAATGGAGCTTGCGTTGGAACACCACTCGGCAACGTTTGGACAGGAAATATCAACTCCACTTGGGGTGTTGCAGGTAATTGGAGTATGTACATACCTACTTCTGGTTTAGATGGTCTTATTCCAACAACTCCTTTAGGAAGTAATTTTCCAACTATTCCTTCTGGTTTTATTGCTGATGTAGATAACCTTCAAGTACAAGCAAACGCAACAATCAATGTACAGCCTGGTGCCACGTTAGACGTATTTGGCGTATTAACCAATAACGGCACAATAAACGTTGATGATAGTGGGTCCTTACTCCAACGAACAGGAAGTACAAATGCTGGAAATGGCACGTATAATATTTCCCGTCTAGGAAGTGGTGGTTTTAACTATGATTATTGGAGTTCTCCAATAAGTAATCAACCAACGGTTCCGGGAGTGTCCTACCTATACAACTCAAATACTAGTACTCAAGATGATGCTGATGACATACCATCTGATCCAGGTTGGGCATCATATAATGGTGCTATGAACCAAGGCCAAGGTTATGCAGCCCGCGAACTTGGATTATATACGTTTACAGGCACAGTTGGCAACGGACCAATTAATAACTCTTTGACGTATTACGCCTTTGACAACACGTATTCACAAACGAGCGCTGGGACCCCATTCAATCTTGTTGGCAATCCCTATCCTTCTGCAATTAGCGCTTCTCAACTTGTTGCTGACAATCCTAATATTGATGGAACAATTATGTTCTGGGATGATGATTTGTCTTCTGGCTCAGGATATCACCGATCCGATTATGCCTATTGGAATGGAACAGGCGGACTTGGTACTGGAGCAGGTATAATTGGAGCACCAAATGGATTCATTTCCTCAGCACAGGGTTTTATGGTGAGAGCACTCAATTCTGGTAATTCAATCTCGTTTAATAATAATCAAAGGGTGCCAGCTTCAAATTCTCAATTCTTTAAAATGAATGGAGAGGATAGCCGACTATGGTTTAGTATTGAAAGGGAAGGTTCTATAAACCAAATACTAATTGGTATGCTAGATGATGCTACCACTAGCGAGGATAGACTTTACGATGCGGTTAAAATGCATACTACAAACTCATTATCAATAGCCGCCATTGCAAATGATTTTGAGCATGCAATTATGGCTTTCCCTCCTCCAACAGAATCTCAAACTGTGCCTTTGCTGGTTACGGCAAACCAGGCTGGTTATTACCTATTTAAGGCTAACATTTTAGAAAACTTTGCTGGATATCAGGTTTTCTTCAATGATGTATTATCGAATACTAGCGAGCTGATTGAAGAAGGAACAACAATAGAACGTTTTCTTAACCCCGGAGAACATGCTAATCGTTTCTATCTGAACTTTAGTTTGTCCACAATTACAAGCCTGTCAGACTACCAAACGGAAACACTCACTGCTTTTGTTTTTCAAGGAACTTTACATCTCAGCACTAATCAAACAGAAAGCTTTAATTCTATGATTGAATTAATTGATGCAAGAGGTCGAACTGTTTATATCAACAAAGCTCAATTTTTCAGCGATGGTAAAACCATTATTCCTTTGCCTAATCTTAATACAGGAATGTATTTGGTAAAAATAACTTCGGAACAATGGGTTGAGTCAAAACGGATTTTATTGAATTAAATAAGCTGATGCTCAGTCATTATTCACAAGATCCGGTTCAAAATCCATATTATTGAATACAAATCATTAGGAGATTTATCCTATTTTTACGCACATCACAAGACCCCAACAAGCGCAAAACCAATCGGATGAAGCTTAGACTTATACTCTCACTCCTCATTATTTCAACCTCATTATGCACTTACGCACAGGATGCAGCAATTGAGGATGGCAAAGCCAAAACGGAGAAGAAAGAAAAGCCGGAAAAAGAACCAAAGGAGAAAAAGGAAAAAAAGCCTCGACCTCCTTTCTACGATAATAGGTTACCCTACATATATGTTGGAGGTGGCAATTTGTCGTTGATGAACGATGATTATGCAGATGGAGCTAACCTGTATAACGTTGCAAGTTGGAAATGGGGAATTAACGCAGGAATTGAGCATAGAACATTTAGTGCTGTCGGTTTCTCATTAAATTTTCTTTACGGATGGTTAGGGACTTCTGAAAGAACCCCAACTACTTCTACTCCCACCAATGGGAACTCGGGGAACAGAAATATTGAAACTGAGATTATGAATATTGATTTGAAAGTCAATGTTTATTTAGATAATAACCTATTCATTAATCGCGCTTCAAATTGGTCTCCATATTTATTTGGTGGCGTTGGCTACATTCTTCAAATGAAGCAGCGTACCGACTTACTCGATTCCGAAGGAAGGACTTACCATTATTGGGACGATGGAAGGGTTACTGACCGACCAAAAACTGCAGAGAACTTAGGAACCTTTACTGAACTCGACCTTAATAATAGATACGAGACTGAGTTAGAAGAGTCTTTTGATGGAAGCGAACTAGAAACAAGCGCACTGGCATTTCCTTTCGGGCTTGGATTACGTTACAAGTTTGGAAATAAGTTTCACGCAGACATCAGTGCAACTTATTACTGGAGTTTAAGTGACCACCTAGACGGATACAAAAACGGCAGCAATACTGATCACTTTCTGTACACATCGGTCGGGTTTGCTTACCATATCGCTGCCAAAAAGGTTCAGCCAGACTCTTCAATCTTCGATAACTTTGACTTCGTTTCTATTGATGAAGCGGATGATGATGAAGATGGCGTTAAGAACATAGAAGACATTTGTTCTAATACTCCAAGCGGAGCACCTGTAGATGCTTCTGGTTGCCCGCTTGACTCTGATAATGACGGTGTTCCTGATTATAGAGATGAAGAGACTTCTGCCGACTCTGCAATGGTTGACGCCAATGGAATTACCATTGACCCAGATTTCATTGTAATGCCAGATACCAACGCATTAGCACACAATATTATCTACGAAGCATACCCTAGCATGGAATTTCCAAGGGTAGGAAACTATTACTCATTTGAAAAGCCTAAAGAGGAAAATCGAGGAAAAGACTTAGGCGATTTTATTCAAGTTGATCGAAATAGTGATGGTTTTATCTCAACAGACGAAATTACTTGGGCAATTGACGCATTCTTTGAAGGTGAATTGGATTTCTCCGCTGCAAAGTTGCATGACCTAATTGATTTCTTCTTCGATCAATAAAACCTCATGCTAAATCGGTTTTTCGTAGCCTTAGTAATTGCTGGGCTTGGCCTTAGTGCTAATACCCAAGACGCAACTTATAATACTGACTCTACCGAAGTAGCATTTGTTGACAAGAAAGTTCTGGAAGACTCGGCTAGAGCAAAACGCAAAGCTTGTAACGAAGAAAACACCAAGACAGATTTAAACGTAGACGAAAATGGCGTTGGTCTAACAGACGAAATGATTGTCTATTCACCAGATGGCGTCTTGGTAACTCGTCAATCCAGGATATTTGAAGTTTATCAGGACTTAGCTAAGATTTAAAAAACTAGAAAATCTTAATTTGGTACAAATCAAAATACAAGTGCAGAATTTACTAATCACAAACTATTTGATTTATATGATAATGAAGTCATATAGGTAAATGAAGTTTACCAAGCTATTGACTTATTTTTTGATGAAGAATTTAATGTAAACGCTAAGTATATAAACAGTCTTATTGACTTCTTTTTTGATCAATAACAAAAAATAATATCTTAGCCACCTTAATAAGCAGAAACAAAACCAAAAGCATGATCAAAAGATCGAACCTAATCGCAATGTTTGCCGCCATTTTATGCTCAGGAAGCCTGATGGCCCAAGTTGCAGTATCCACCACTTTGCCAGCAACAGCTGTACCCGGTGGAAGTTTCACTATGGAAGTTAATGTGGCTAAAGGAGGCGTTTCCGGATTTGCCAAGCTTCAGCAGATATTGCCTCCGGGCTTTAGTGCCATGCCCAGTGAAAATGCTAATGCAACCTTTTCTTTCAAAGACCAAAAGGTTAAATTTTTATGGATGGCACTTCCGAACGATGATTTTACGGTTAGCTATCAGATTAACGTAGACGAATCCTTAAGCGGAAATCAGATTATCGAAGGAACCTTCGCTTATATTGATGACAACGAAACAGAGAAGTTTATCATTCCGAAGGATATTATTGCAATTCAAACGGATCAAGCAGATGCTGCTCAGCAAGCTGCAATGGATCAGATTCTAGCAGATCAGCAAGCTAAAGAGGACGCAGCTGAAGTAGCCAGAAAAGATGCTGCTCCTAAAGAAGAAGTAATTGAAGAAACTGCTGAAGTTGTTGAGGAAGTGACAGAAGAGGTAGTTGAAGAAACTGCTGAAGTTGTTGAGGAAGTGACAGAAGAAGTAGTTGAAGAAACTGCTGAAGTTGTTGAAGAAGTGACAGAAAAGGTAGTTGAAGAAACTGCTGAAGTTGTTGAAGAAGTGACAGAAGAGGTAGTTGAAGAAACTGCCGAAGTTGTTGAGGAAGTGGCAGTTGCAGAGGAAGTACCTAGCTATAATGATGCAATGATGAAATCTAAACCAGGCTTGGTATTCCGAGTTCAGGTAGCGGCTGGACCTAATAAGGTTGACCCATCATTCTTCAAAGAAAAGTATGGCCTGACCGAAGACGTAGTTATTGAAGAGCACGAAGATTTATTCAAGTACGTAATTGGCGAATTCGGTTCTTATCGTCCCGCTAAAACTTTCAGCAATGAGCTTAGAGATACCAATGGCGTTGCAGGTCCATTTGTTACTTCATACAATGACGGGGCAAGAGTTCACGTTAAAGAAGCTTTGGAAATTGCTGGTCAGTAATTCTCTTATTAATGTTGTAAATGTTTTAACCCGGGCTACAACCCGGGTTATTTTTTACCTTAACATTCCAGTTTCACAGGGATGAAATCAGTTAAAAATTCCATTTTAATACCACTACTGTGTATTGCATCTATTGTGCATGGCCAGAATAAACCTGACTCATTATTGGCCAAAGGCAATGTGATGACCCAGTTACCAACCATTGGTATCAACTTCGGTTTCAATCACCTTATGTCCGATGTTCATCTCACCAAAGAAGGCCCGTCTCCCTTCCTCCAATTCGGGTATCAGCTCAGCATAACTCAAAGAGCAGCTAAATTTCTAAACATCACCCTTGATTTATATACGGGAACCGTTTATGGTGAAAAACAACGCAATCAGACTAATCTTAACTTCAGAACAACCCTGTTCAGTCAACATCTTAATCTAGAATACAACTTCTATCCATTACTTAAACCAGACGCTGCCGGAAGACAATTGATTAGACCTTATATAGGAGTTGGTGTTGGAGCAATTTTCTTTAGGTCAAAAGGAGATTTAGAAGATGTTACTGGCTCCGAGTACCAATATTGGAGTGACGGATTAATTTATGCCGAAGCGGAAGGTACAGTCGCGCAAAGTGAGGCTACACCATTGACACGAGATTTTGAATATGAAACCGAATTAAGAGATGCTAATCTCGATGGGTTAAGAAAGTACCCTCAAACGGCTTTTAGCCTGCCAATTAATGCTGGCATTCGTTTTCAAATAAGTAAGAATGTTGGTATTAATGCTGCTTTTGCTTATGCTTTCAACTTCAGCGATATGCTAGACAACGTGAGTGAAAACGGTTCTGGCGACAGACTAGGATTGGCTGGAAACGATAATCATCTCTATGGGTCTATTGGCTTATCGATTTTTTTAGGGACTACAAAACCTTCCAGTAAACCAGAGAAACCTGAACCTGAACTTCTTGCCGATAATGAAGGTGAGTCAATTACTAGCGAGGATTCAGAGGTTTCTCCTGAAATTCAAGCAGAAGCTGATGCGGAAACCAACAACCTCTCAATTGATGAGATAAAGAAAAAACCGACAACCGAAATAATTGGCCAAGCTTCGCCTTTTACTCTAGCCAGCACTCGTAAATTTGAGTTGAGTGAGAAGCAATCAGAAGACCTTACTTCGGCCTCTGACAAAACCAGTAAGAATTCTGAAGGTGTTGCTGAAGTAATAAGCAATGCAAAGGAAAACTCCGGAAAAGCCTCAAATAGTCAAAAGAAAATTTTGACTGATCTCCTTGACGCCCAAATGGTTACTCTTACTGACTTGAAGAAAGCTTCAACTAACTACAAGTTCAAAAGACCCGAGACAATTGAAGACAACGAAAAATCTAAGCTGATTGAATCAATTAATCTAAGCTTACACCAGTTAAATGTTGTCACCAAGGAAGCCAGAAAATCCAAAACTTCAGAAGACGTAATCAAAGTTGCAGAAAGCGTACAAAAAATAAATTCTGCAACAGTATCAGCCCTTGAAAAAGAAATCAACCTACAGCAAGCAAGAATTAACGAAGAGAAACTTCAGCTGTTTAACGACAAGGTGAGCCTTTTTGAATTTGCTATAGAGTCTAGTGAATTAACCGAAGACGATAAAAAAAGTTTAAAACGACTTCAAGAAAAGCTTTCTGATGAATATGATACGCTTATTGCTACAGGGGCAATAAATGATGACATCAAACAATTGTACGCTGCAATTCTATCTTCAAATGCTAAGACAGAAGTAATTGTAAGTGCGGAGCCAAATTTGGAAGAGACAAAAGCTTCTACTTTCCAAACCGAGGAAAAAGAAATTAATGGTAATTCCAAGGCTAATGTAAACACAAATCAAGATTCCACCTCAAATTCAGAAGTCGTTTCTTCCCAAGAAAACAGTCTTATTACAGAAGGCGGAAGTGCCCCTAAAAAAACACCTACAATGGCTGAAATTGAGAACTTTTCACCAAAAAAAACTGATAGGTTTCATTGGGCAGACCTAAACGAAAATGGATGGATTTCTCCTGAAGAAATATTGCACTTTATTGACCTGCTGTTTGATGGAGAAGCAGTCCGCTCGGTTGAAGACATTCAGAACCTAATTGACTATTATTTTGACCAAGAATGATCTTTGATTATTTTTAGGCGAATTTGTGCTAAAATGCTCATGAAAAAAGCTTTACTATCCCTCCTTCTTCTCACGTTATCGGTACTTAACTGCATTGCTCAGGAGAACGACACGTATTATATAGATAACCGAGGTACGGATGCTTTGCTTGCTCCTAGAGTTGGAGTTGGAGCCGGAGTTTTTACTTTTTTCGGTGATGTAAACGATAATAATTACTCTCACATTTTCACAAGCACATACGGAGTTGAAGTTAAGGGAAGTGCAAATCTATCTCGCTACTTGGATATTGATTTGAACGTGATTTATGGCAACATCACGATAAACGAAAGAAGCACCTCAGGACGTAATCTCAATTTCAAATCAGAAACATTCATCGGAAGCGCGGGTGTTAGTTACAACTTCAATCACCTCTACAGGAAACCTGGAATAATACAGCCGTTTATTGGAGTTGGAGTTGCTTTCATCAATTTTGATAGTAAATCTGACATGAAAGATGCCAACGGCAACCAATATTTCTTTTGGGCTGATGGATCAATCATGAGCCTAGATGAAAACGATCTGAATGCCGAGCAAGCTGTTAGTCTACAAAGAGATTACACGTACGAAACGGACTTAAGAGACGAAAACCAAGATGGTTTAGGCAAATACGACCAATTCACGTTTTCTATTCCAGTTTCTGCTGGTATAGATTTTAAAATGGGTAAGCGGGTTAGCGCCAAACTTAGTGCTGGGTTCTACTACACCTTCACAGACTTAATTGACAACATATCTGACCAAGGAGAAGGACTACGTGAGGGCGACTCTAGAAACGACATGTTTCTATTTACCTCTGCTTCTATAAGTTACAGCATTGGAGTTGGGAAAAGTCGTACCAAGAACGCGAAAACAAAATATTACGAAGACGTTGATTTTTATGCCATGCAAATGGCCGATTCTGATGGGGATGGAATAAATGACTTTGACGATAAATGTGCTAAAACGCCATCGGGTGTCAAAGTTGATGCAAACGGTTGCGCAAAGGACAGCGATGCCGATGTGATTGAAGATTACCGTGATAAGGAAGATAGCACCAAAGTTGGTAACGTAGTTGACCTCGCAGGAACAACGCTTACCGATGAAGCCATGCTTGCTGCGTACACTGATTCTTTGGCCACAGAAAGAGCCAACATGCATAAGGTTTACCCGAGCGGAATTCTTTCTAAAAAATCAGCTCTTACAGGAGAAGACTCTACCAAATTGGCTGTAATGATGCTTGACATTCAAAATCAGGTGGAGAAAGAAGGAGAATTTGATCAGCTTTTTGAAGAAATAAGCAAAGAAGTCTTCAGTCAGACACCTAGCGCAGCTGGATCTGTGTCGGACGTATATGAAAGCATTGATAAGATTTATAAGAAAATGGTGAAGGAAAAGGTAATCTCTCCTACTCAACCTCTTGCTATTACCAAAGAAGAAAACATCTCAACTACAATTCCACCAGAGTTTGCTGACGCAGACTATAACAGAGATGGTTTAATTACTGCTGATGAAATCATGCGAGTAATTGACGATGTTCTAGACGGAGTTTCTCCCTTAGCAATTTCCCAACTGTATAATCTGATAGACTTTTATCATGAATACATGGAAGGTGCAAAAGCAATAGATTTTGGCGGAACAATGATGGTTTATGTAGATGGCACCTTGAATGTTTTGGACAACTACAAAAAAGATGGTCTTACAGATACCGAACGATTCTTGGCCAACAAGTTCAAAGAAGTTGACTTCAATGAGAATGGCAAAATCACTCCAGACGAAGTAAACCAAATGATAGTGCGCTTCCATCAAGAAAAATCAACCTATACCGAAGAGCAGATATATGAGCTAATTGACCTCTTTTTCGAAGATTAAACCAAGCTTATTACCTTTGCCAAACCAAAACCAGCCCGCGTTATGAGAAAATTTCTACTATTCGTTCTTACCCTCGCTTTTGCGATTCCGACTTTTGCGCAGGATAAACCTGCCGAGTCGAATGACAAACCAAAGAAAGAGGAAAAAAAAATTGAAGCCAAAGCAGGCAAAAAAGCCAAGACTAAAGTCCCATACCGTTTTATGGCAAATTTCCATGGCGGTGCTGGTCTAACGAACTACTTCGGAGACCTTAGAGATAACCCTGGAACCACGATACATAGAATTGGGTCTCGACCTGGATATAACTTCGGGATTGGTGGAAACATCACCAATTGGCTTGATGTAAACCTGAACGTAATTATGGGCTCCTTGGCTTGGAATCAAAATCAAGCCAGTAATGATTTACCGCAAAATTTTGAAGCAAAGATTTTTACAGCTGGGATAAACTTCGTTTACAATTTCAAAAACTTTATCAAAGACAATAAGGCAATAAATCCGTTTATATCACTTGGTGTAAGCTATTCAGATTTCAAGGTTTACACAGACTTACAAACCACGTTATCTGATGGAAATACTTACGATTACTATTACTATAGTGATGGAACAATTCGAAGTACTGATGAGAGCAGTCCTCAGACAGACGAACGTAGAATTCTAGAGCGGGACTATGAATACGAGTCTCAGTTTACAAACTCACCAATTAAAGCAGTAAGTATCCCTGTAGGTGGAGGTATCGACTTTAACGCAAATAGACACGTTGGGGTTAGATTAAGTGCACTCTACTATTTCACAACCACAGATGCCCTTGACGGAAATTCTTCTAACGCTTTTGCCACTCGTAAAAAGGAAGACACAGGAAACCCGTTGGTTGACAATGACGGATTCCTCTATACATCCCTATCTCTCATTTTCCGATTTGATCCTTTCAAAAAGAAAGCTCCTAAATTTGACAAAGCAGACGGAAAGTATGCCGAATTAGGAGAAATTATAGAAGAAGACACTGATGGTGATGGTGTTTCGGATTTTGAAGATCGTTGTGGTGCAACACCTCAGGGACTAACGGTAGATGAAAACGGTTGCCCTGCCGATGGTGACCAAGATGGGATTCCTGATTACAAAGACAAAGAACTTACCACAACGCTGGGGCAAATTGTTGACGCAAATGGTGTAGCCATTAGCTACAACGAAATCTACAAATCTTACGGTTCTGACACTTCTTCTTTAAAGCATTCAAGCATTTCCAAGGGATGGTTGTTTTCTCAGGATTCTAAGTATACTGTTCACGTTGGAACATATACTAACTACGATATTCCAACTCAAATTAAAATGAGCTTGGCCAGAATGCAAGGTTTGGAGGAATACATAGTGAACGATTCAATTTCTGTATTTACACTAGGCTCTTTCAACTCATTTGAAGATGCTGAGAAAAGGCAGAATGAATTAATTAAAATTGGCTTTGACGAGGCTTTCGGTGTGAACCAAGATGCAATTCCTGAAGTAGGTATTGATCTTGGAATTATTGGATTCGAAGAAGCTAAAAAACGACCAAACGGTGTTTCTCTAGATTTCAAAGATGTTGATGTTCTTCAGTATGGGGTAGAAATTAAGGAGTATAGACTTCGCATTGAGCTAGAAAAACTTTCAAAGCTTATTGCGCAGCACGGTGTAGAGATGAAATCAACCGGAGGTGGGTTGAAAATATACACAATTGGTGGATTTAAAACTTTTGAAGAGGCTGAATCTCTTCGCAAGCAAGTAATAGGACTAGGTGTAAAAGACCCTACGGTTACAGCTAAACTCAATAACGCAGCCATCACCATTGAGCAAGCTTTGAAACAACAAGAAAAAATGAATGGCAAAAAATCTGAGTAAATCAGTCTGCCGCGTATTGATAAATTCAAATAAGGGGCCTTGTGCCTCTTATTTTTTGACCAAATTCGAGTAAATGAATTTCAGTTACATATCTCTTTCCATCCCAATCTTCTTTCTCCTTATTGGAATTGAATTTCTGATTGGATATGTAAAAAAGAGAAAGCTGTATAGGTTTAACGATGCATTAGCCAATATTAATCTTGGAATTGGTCAGCAAACCATTGGGATAGCAATGAAAGTAGTGCTTGGATTTGGCTATCTTTTCATCTACGAGAATGCGAGAATATTTGATTTAGAGCACACCACATTAAATATCGTTCTACTCGTATTGGGGGTAGATTTCTTCTACTACTGGTTTCATCGTGCAAGCCATCAGATAAACTTTTTGTGGGCAGCTCATATCGTGCATCATCAAAGTGAAGACTACAATCTATCTGTTGCCTTGCGCCAAAGCTGGATTCAGGGATGGTTCTCCTGGACTTTCTATTTACCTCTTGCATTCATTGGATTCAACCCAGAAATAGCGTTTCCTATAATTGCATTCAATACGCTGTATCAATTCTGGATTCATACTACAACCATTAAAAGTTTAGGGCCGTTAGAATGGATATTCAACACTCCATCTCATCATCGGGTTCATCACGGTAGTAATCCAAAGTACATTGATAAAAACCATGCTGGCAGCCTCATTATTTGGGACAGAATGTTCGGAACATTCAAGCAGGAAGAAGACGAACCCGTTTATGGTATCACAAAGCCTCTGGCAAGTTGGAGTCCTGTGTGGGCCAATCTGCATTATTGGTTAGAATTATGGGAAGCTGCTAAGAAATCAAATGGGCTAGATAAAGTACGCGTATTCTTAAAACCACCAGGTTGGCAACCAGATTATCTAGGTGGTTTTCAGGCTCCTCCTGAAGTTGATAAATCGGGTTATTCCAAGTTTGAAAACCATGGTTTAAAAACTCATCACACCTACGTATTCTTTGTATTTGCAATTTGCCTAGGCCTTTCTAGTACAATCTTATTGTTGAAAGAGAATCTCACCGACATTCCACTTTATTCAACCATGGCCTACCTCCTAGTTACACTAGCTATTTCTGGTGGGTTAATGGAAAACAAGAAATGGATTATCCCTGCTGAATATGCGCGCGTATTTGCAGCTTTGCCAATTGCTCTTCTTTATTGGGAACACGCTCAATTTGAGTACATTATGCAAGGCGTTGGAATGTTTACGCTGGTTAATTTCTTTTGGTTTAGCAGAGTAGTTAAGCATCTAAGAAAGCAAGGGAATGTTCAACTCGTTTAAGAAGTTTTCTTTCCTATACCTTGGTGCAATGTTATTTTACTTGGGAAGTATATTCCTAGAAAACCTGACTGTTCATCATATCACAAAACCCTTGTTTTTGGTATTGCTGATGGGGTTTCATCATGTGCAACTGGAGGGGAAATACGACACATTTTCTAAGCTAATTATCTTTGGACTGTTCTTTTCTTGGGTTGGTGATGTTGCCTTGATGATCGACAAAACTGGCGCGTTTTTCATCGTTGGACTAGGGAGTTTTCTTATTGCTCATCTGGGATACTCCATCGGGTTCTACCGAAATATTTCAACCTCTGATGTTTCGTTTAACTACAAAAAAGCCATCTTTTACGCAATTCCATTCTTGCTAGTAACCGTATCATTTTTCCTCTACATCAAACCAGGAATTCCAGACGACTTTTTCATTCCTGTGCTTGCATACACAAGCGTAATCACAATAATGGGAATGTTCTCGGTTTGGCGCTATGGCCATGTAAATACAAAATCTTTTCGCTGGATGTCTGTTGGAGCCGTATTATTCATCCTGTCGGATTGTGTACTAGCCACCAACTTATTTGCCCTAAGACCAGAAGCATTTTCTGAAACTGCCAAACTGCTGGCAGCCACCAATATGCTCCTTTACCTGTCTGGACAATTCATGATTACCACTGGAGCAATCTACCATAGAAAGACGATTAACTAAGATTCAACGGGTTTTTAACCTTCTGCCTGAGTAATGCGTGCTCAATCACTTCGTCCATGTTTTTCACATAATGGAACGTTAACCCCTTAAGGTAATCTGGTTCAATCTCCTCAATATCTTTTCGGTTATCGACACAAAGCACTATTTCTGTAATGCGAGCTCGTTTAGCGGCTAAGATTTTCTCTTTTATCCCTCCTACCGGAAGTACTTTTCCACGGAGCGTAATCTCGCCCGTCATTGCAAGTCGCTCTTTTACTTTTCGCTGCGTATAGAGCGATGCTAAAGCCGTAAAAATTGTTATCCCAGCAGATGGCCCATCCTTAGGCGTTGCTCCTTCTGGAACGTGAATATGAAGGTTCCAATTATCAAACACCTCTGGTTTTAAGCCGAGCTTATCACCGTGTGACTTTAAGTATTCTAAGGCAATAACTGCCGATTCCTTCATCACATCACCCAAGTTTCCAGTTAAGGTCAACTTTCCCTTACCTCTACTCAAACTAGACTCAATGAAGAGAATATCTCCTCCAACAGATGTCCAAGCTAGGCCTGTTACAACTCCAGCAAAGTCATTGTCCGTGTATTTATCGCGCTGCATTTTTGGAGGGCCTAGAATTTCTTCTACCGCTTCTATAGAAATATTGGCCTCTTTAGGCTGCTCCATAGCAACAAACATGGCTCTATTTCTTACTAGCTTGGCAATTGTCTTCTCCAGACCAC